>JBDKFR010000167.1:0-2725 GCA_039798645.1 Bacteroidota bacterium | reverse complement strand
TTTAAGCTTCAGCCATACACTTGGAAGCATGGACTATTTGTTGTTTTAATGATTACGCTAATTCTAATCGTTCACTTACTTCCCAACTTAAATAATATAGTATTGAATATCGCGGTTTCATCCATTGTATATACTTCCCTATTTTACTTAATAACAAAATGGCTAAACCCAGCACCAGAAATACTAGACGCATTTCATGGTATCATCAATAAGTTCAGGGATAAATGGTTACTTAAAAAATAGTATTGATAGTTAAGATAGCTGAGAAAGTTGAGATAGCTGAGATAGCTGAGATAGCTGAGAAAGCTTAGATGATTCAGTAAATAAGAATCTATTTATAAATAAACCCGAAGTTTCTCGATTATTTACAATCCGCAACTTTTACTGCAGAAGTAATTAAATGAAAAGGTGCATATTTTCCTTGCATTTCAATTTTGAATCCTGCGTAATTTAACATTTGCGAAATGAGTGCGAAGTCAAATACATGATGATGTACTGCCCTGATTTGCTCATTCTGTTCAACCCTGTTTTTCAAAGCTTCTTTTGACTCAATAATATCCCTTGATAAATCGTGCAATTCAATGATTTCTGAAAAATGAGTAGTATCCAACTCATTCGTATTATTATTCAAATCGGCAAGTAAGTGTTCAAATTTTGTGAATGGGCGGTTGACATCAAAAGTGAAATTTTTATCAGGGAGCACCAAGGCAATACGACCTCCAATTTTAACAACTCTATTCCATTCCAATAAAGCCTTTAAGGGATTTGCAATGTGTTCCAATGAATGGCATGATAAAATGAAATCATACTGCTTGTTTTCAATAAATGAAAGGTCAATACCTTCCGCTATAAATTGTTTACCAATTTTATGTTGACTATAATAATAATCCCCATTTGAAATTTGACCTTCCCATATGGTTGAGTCTGAAAAATTAACACCGTCAACGGATTGGGCATATAAATAAATAGGAAATGCTCCTTTCAAATTAAATAATGCACTTGGGCCACCAATTTCAATACCATTTAGTCCTTCAAACTGCTTTGCAAGTTGTATGTAAGGTCTTTTATTTGGACTTAATAAATAAGAGGCAGTTGTCTGAGCCCAAGCTGAAAAATTCATACTTGTAATTTATAATGATTTTAAAAATAAAGCTAACCCTTTCTTTTTTTGTTCGCTAAAATCGTAGCTTATATTTTTTGTAAAATAGGTATTTAAATCATATCCACTTGATGCATCAGTGATAGATATAATAACATCATTAATGTGATTTAAACCAAATTCATTTGCTAAATCAAACGCATTTATAAAATCGGCAGGGATGGGTTTGTTTGCTATCCAAGTGGCAAATACAAAAGGCAATCCCGTATGTTCAATCCAAGCCTCCGCTAAATCATAAACGTATTTGAAATTAGACCTAGCCAGTAAAGCTCTATCTCCTATAATGACGCCTGCTGATGTTCCATTTATTTGATGAATATACCCTTCTTCGGCCTTAATGAAGTTTACTTCCTTTTTCCAAAACTGTTGCAATAATATTTTGGCCAATTGAACCGATGTCCTACTTTGATAATCTAAATAAACGTTTTCAATTTGCTCCATTGGCACATCACTGAAAATACAAACACTTGCCACTGCCGATTCAGCCCCAATACAATATTTTGAGACCAAATGCGCCTCCTTTAAAAGTGGGATAACAGCCACGGGCACTAACCCCATATCAATATTGCCGTCAATCAAATCTTGGGCAATCATGGCCGGATAAGCTTTGATAAGCTCAATCTGAGGCATTAACCCAGATTGCTCAATTCCATATAATAAAGGACGTGTGTTTAAATAACTTACCGCCCCAATGCGCCACTTTCTCTCCAATTGATTTAACTTTGCGCAAAGATATCAAAAACCAATTGTTTAAAGCAATCAATATGTCACAACTTAGTTCTATATCCCCAATTGATGGTCGTTACCATAAACAAACCCAAAATTTGAGTGGTTATTTTTCAGAATTTGGCTTAATAAAGTATAGGGTGTTAGTAGAAGTACATTATTTTTTATTTCTAGCAGATAAAAAGTTTTTCAAACTAACTCCCGCCTTAAAGAAAACACTTTTAGCGGTAGTAGATAATTTTTCGGAAGAAGATGCTCAAAAAATTAAAACAATTGAAGCAACTACAAATCACGATGTAAAAGCAGTTGAATACTTTTTAAAAGAAATATTAGATGCACATAAGGCAAGTGAATTAAAAGAGTGGATTCATTTTGGATTGACATCACAAGATATAAATAACACGGCCATTCCATTGAGTTGGAAAGATGCCATGGAAAACCATACCTTACCTGCATTAGTAAATTTGCAAAACAGATTATATCAATTTGCAAAGCAATGGAAAAAGGTTCCATTATTAGCTCGTACACATGGTCAACCCGCTTCTCCTACAACACTTGGAAAAGAAGTAATGGTTTTTGTGGAGCGCTTACATAATCAAATTGAGCTATTTACTGCAATACCTTATGCAGCTAAATTTGGAGGAGCAACAGGCAACTTTAATGCCCATCATATTGCTTACCCTAAAAAGAATTGGGTGTCACTTGGCAATGAATTTGTGGAGGATATTTTAGGATTACAAAGAATGCAGTTCACCACTCAAATTGAGCATTACGATAATTTTGCAGCGCATTGTGATAACTTAAAAAGAATCAACAACATATTAATTGATTTGTCTCGTG
>JBDKFR010000166.1:0-10520 GCA_039798645.1 Bacteroidota bacterium | reverse complement strand
ACCTGCGGGCTTGTAAGGTCATTGATGGCAACGATTTCGATACCTTCCATGTTATATATCTGACGGAAAACTAGGCGGCCGATACGACCAAATCCATTGATGGCTACTTTAACTGTACTCATTTTATTGCTTGTTTAATTGTATAATAACGTAAAGAAGATGCAAATTTACGCAGAATAGCAGAAATAGCCCTTTTTTTTAAAATATAAATGAGAAATATTTGGGCGAGAAACCTTCTCGCCTTATTTTTGCGTCCCGAATCACACATTTGGGATCTGGAGCGTTCGTCTAACGGTTAGGACCTCAGGTTTTCATCCTGGTAATACGGGTTCGATTCCCGTACGCTCTACGAAGCCTCTCATGCAAATGAGAGGCTTTTTTGTTTCAAGGCTGTGTCGAAAGCTTGCTTTCGTAAACAGACGAGGAGCAAAAAAGCCAAACGAACACGTAGTGTTTGTTTGAAAGGCTTTGGGTAAGGTGCCCACCGAGGAAGTCGGCGAATGCAATGAGCCGACAGTCCCGAGACTTTGGGTAAGGCCAATGGATTGAGAAGACGTTTTGAGTGAAGCGAAAAACGGCAGTCCCGTGTTTGTTTGAAAGGCTTTGGGTAAGGTGCCCGCTGAGGAAGTCGGCGAATGAAATGAGCCGACAGTCCATAAGCCATACTTGATTGAATTGTTAATCTGCCTTTTCTTTTATTGAAGGCGGAGTATCTTGTTGGGGATTGTTAACAGAATTGACCATTTTTTGAACTAAATCATCAAATATTTTCTTTTGTAAGGGTGTACAAATCGCCCTCACTTTTTCAAAATGTTCGAAAGTTAGAATATCTAATGATTGGACAGATAGGCTTATTTCTAAAGCTACTTTCGCTTTTGCACTATCTGAAACATGCTCAGATTTTAATAAATTGAAGAAAGCTTCTTTATTCAATTTGATTTCTTTTCTTATGACCCTTGCTGTTTCATTATGTTCCTTTGCTAAATTAAAATAGATATTCTTTTGATTATTACTAAAGTGTAATTTATTCGCTAAGAATTCTTTTGGTGAATTATTTCGCTGATTCCTAAAATGTCCGATCCAAAAAAATACAAGTGTAGCAATATTAGCTATAATAAGTATAGCTACGAGCCAGCCAGTTATTTTATTTTTTACTAAATTTTTCATGCTTGTTGTAATTTAATTTGAAATTGTTTGATCATAAGCTACAGCCAATGCTTCAATGTTTTGATTCTGGCTTGTATGCTTCATATTTGAATCAGTTTGCAATAACCAACTATTTATGAACAAAAACAATGTAAGTGCACAAATAATGATTACAGGATTTAGACTGTAGCTGTTTGCTAATTCGATAGTCTCTTTTTCCATTCTATTCTTTAGCCTTGTATAAAAAAAGTTAGGCGCGGGCACTTCATTTAAGTTTGAAATGATATTTAAATCATGTTCAAATTGGCCATTAGTTAATTTTTGCATATTTATGATTTATAATAATGCTTTAATTTATTTTTTAAGTTTTCTTTCGCTCTACTTAATAAGGATTCAATGGCTTTGTTACTCAATTGCATGATTTCACTCGCTTCCTCATGCCTCATTCCTTGAACACGTATTAAAGTAAAAGCGATCCGTTGATTATTTGGCAGTTCACTTATTGCTTTTAAAATGATCGTAGCTTTTTCTTTATGCTCACTTTTAATTCCAGGGTTCAAATAAGCGGCATCTAAACTTCTTTCTTCAATGGGCATCCACCAAGGCAGAATATAGTGTAACCGTTCTCTATTTTTTTTCTTACGAATTTTCTCCAAAGCTTTTCTTATTGCAATCTTGTAAATCCAAGTAGCCAAAGTAGACTCCCCTTTAAAACTATTTATCGACTCATAGATTTGAATAAATGTCTCTTGAGCTGCGTCTTCCGCCTCTGCAATATTTTGCAGAATAGAAAGAACACTAGAATACACCCTATCCTGATAGGTTTCTACTAGGATCTTAAAAGCGGGTTCTTCACCTAGCTTTAACCTTGATATAAGCTCATTTTCATTCAAACTATACTTTTATTAGGCGCTTAAGGCTTATAATTTTTTTTGTTATGTGAAAATACAATTAAATACTTTTTTAAGACCAGAACTAAAACAAAACCTACAAAGACGATTAAAATGTATTTTATATAACTTAAGTATTTGTTTGGTGTAGCTTCTTCTTTAAATACTTTCGGATAATTGAATTCATTATCACTATTTAATATGAAACTTATTTCTTTTCCTTTATTTGGTACTATTTTTAATAACGTAAAATGATTTATCAATTTACTAAATGCACTAAAGTTGATTGTTGACGGACTAAAATCATTATTATTAGATTGAATGTCAAAGTAAAATGTAGTTTCATGTGCCAATTGTATTTTGTCATTAATTAATTTGACAGTATTGTCGCCATTTATAATGAAACTAGTTTTAACTAAATTCAAAATTAGCTTTTGCGTTTCAAATGCATTAAGGGTATCTATTTTTAGACTTGGATAATTTTCGTGAATGGCTGACTGACAAGTATACAATGGAGCTGTAATAAATACAGCCCATTTTTTATTTTCATTTTGTATTATAGAAATAGTAGAAACCTGCGGGTTATGTGCACTTGCACTATTTACCAGTAGTAATAATAAAATTAGACTCCTTATTTTACGCATAAATTATCTTTTAATTATAATGTAACAGTAAAGGAACCTGGCAGCCCTCTAAAACTGTTTATAAAGCTGTTTGTGCCAGTAGGTGCAACATGATAATGATAACCTCTAGTTGTATCGTAATGACCTCTGCTAGCATCAAGATCGGTGCTTTCCTTTCCTGACTCATCCAGATTTTCAAATAAACCATAACCATCCATTGCGTAACCAATCATTGCTGCATGCCCGTCGGTTTGTTTAATTTTTGTTGATTTACCTGTTGTCGCATGGTAGTGATAGCCAGTAGCGCCGTTTACATGGCCACCAGCATCGTCAAATGGAGCTAAAGTATAAGCTCCTAATATCGCCTGTGTTGGCGCTGGAGGATCAAAATTAATGCCATTAAAAGCAATGCCAACCACGCTACCCATGCCCATAATTGCAGTTGTACTGTTGGCTTTAACAGGCTTAACTGGGATATAATATGTTTTTTTTATACCAGGAAAATAGGAAGGCAAACATTGAACGCAATAATTTTTATACGCTGGGTCAACATCTGGCCTTGCTGCAGCCTGACATGCTTCTTTTGTATAGGTCACATTTATAGCTCCTGTTGTTGAATTGTATAATTTCCAAGTGGCATTTGAATAAAATGTAGCCAAATTCTTAATAAATAAACCATCTACATTGTATAATTTACCCCCTTCTAACCAAATGCCTCCTTTATCTATTCCGTCATTTATATTTGTCGGGCACCAAGGACCTTGCGTATGATCCGACGGGGTGTTGTTAGAAACTATTTTATAACACTCTACAGTTGACCCATCAGCTAGTGTTTTACTTACTTTAGTGATGCTTTCAGCCAAACCTGCTTGTAGGAAATAGGTGGGATTTACTTCAATAGTAACAGCATCTTGGGTGGTTGAAATGGAGGAGGATTTACTACAAGATGTTATTGTAAACACAAAGCCAACAAAGAGTATCGTTTTCACTTTAGTCATAAAAGAATTTAAGTATGTTGATTAATTATTGATATAAAAGTTTAAGCCGAATAGCTTCTCTCCTATTTTTACATTATTCTAGTTTAAGTATTTTTATGTCGTTGATTAAATTATTAATACTGTTTGGATCGAGGCCATTATATATACCACGAATGTGTCTTTGCCTATCTATTAGAATAAAATTTTCGGTGTGCAAAAACACATCATTACCCTTTTTAATCCCCTCATCTTCCTCTACGAAATAAAATTTTCTACCCAAATCATATATTTCATCTTTACCACCAGTTAAAAGCTTCCATCTATTAAAATCAATTTTTTTATCGATTGCGTATTTTTTTAACACCGAAACACTATCTTTTTCAGGAGTTACACTATGGGATAACAATAATATTGCGTCATCATTGATAAATTCTTTTTGAATATCAGACATACTCTTCGCCATTTTAGGACAAATTCCTGGGCATGTCGTAAAAAAGAAATCTGCCACACATATCTTACCTTCAATATCTTTTTCCGTAAAAATTCTATTCTCTTGGTTTATTAATTCAAATGGACGTATTTGATGAAATGACTCTTTATTAGCAATATTCCATTTGGGTGTAAAATCTGGCGTATTATAATAAGGAAGCACTTCTTTTTTTTCTTTACAAGAAAAACAAAAGAATAATATAAAAATTAAGAGGCTATTTTTCATTTCAATTTTTCATTATTCAAAGTATAGCATAAAGCCGTTTTTTGCAGGCCGTACCTTATTCCATTTTTTACTTCGTAATTAATATATATTTTTCCGTTTTCACGCCAGGCCTGTTGCATACCACTTTCTCTGTCATCAGAAAATGTTAATTGGGTATATTGTTTCCCACTTTCATACCATTGCTTTTGTATGCCTTCTCTTTTGTCATTAAAGTATTGAAATTCAAATTTTTTATTCCCATTGCTCCAATAACCATAATGCAAACCATAACTTAATCCATTACTATAATTCCTACTTGTTTCTAATTTCCCATTAACGAAAAATGATTTAGCTAGTCCGTGTTGTTTGCCATCAAGGTAAGAGCTAATGTTTTTTAAAGCTTCATTTTCATATTTGGTTTTGATAAAGCCTGAATATGGTCTATTATCTAAAAAATAGATGCCATTTCTTAATGTTAATCCTGGACTCTTAATTGAAATAGTATCGTTTTTAATTTTAGAAAGGTCAACTTTCTCAAAATAAATAGCAGTTTTATTACCTACCGGCTGAACACAACCAAGTGAAACAAAGTAAATAAAAATAAATACCTTTCTAATTAGTGAAAGTTCCTTTTGTACCATAGTAACTACCTGCTTTCAATATATAATATCCCGTGTTTAAATAATTGACATTAGATGCATGATAATGATAAATACCACTTGTAAAATCTTGAGTTGGACCAAAATGGCCACCATAACTATCTAAAGTTGGGTAAATTCCTGTCGTATCTTTTCTGCCATAAATTGGAAACCCATCACGTAAAAATCCAATTAATTTTGCATCATCCAGTGAAGTGTACCTTCCTGTAGTATGATAGTGATAATTTTTACTAGGTGCTGGATGTGCTCCAGAATAATCGAAAGTTGTTATTGTCATTGCATCAAGAGAAACATTACCCCCTTCTCTATCATTGAAAAGAGGCACTCCATTTAATGCCATGCCTATCTCACCTAAAGATGTAGCTTCTTTAGAGGTAGCTTCATCAGGATTAGTTGGAATTGTCATTGCATAATTATGTGCTGTCATTTGCGTATTTACATTCGGAGCGTGCCCTGATGGAAATGGTTCATATAAAGCATTACCTAAACCCCAATAAGGTGTTTTATGCTCTGGCAATCCATTACTTTTAATTGTAATACTACTATTGCTACCACTGCCACTTGTTGAAATGGTGACAGTACTTAAGAATTTAGATTGTACCACACTTGTAATAGAGACAGTTCCCGTAGATACTATTGAACCAGATGCACTTTTATTACAAGCTGTAAAGAGTGTACTTAATACCAATAAACCTAATCCTACGCTAAAACATTTTACTTTATTCATTATTAATATTTATTTTATGGATACTACCCAAAATCAGGAAGTGTTCTATAATTAGATGCACTTGCTGCTCTATTCCTTCGGTGTATTTGAGTTTTTTTATTTCCAAATAGGTTTTTGATTGAAATCGGAATAATTTGAATCTGTAAACTCACAAAAGTTTTATTCTACAATAATGATGGTTTTAGACTTAACAGATTCTTAATCATCGGAACTGATATCGCCCTGACATCCTTTGCAAATTCATCCAAACTGACTCCTATTGTGGCTACAAAGCCTATCACAAAGTGAAAGGCTTTGGGTAAGGTGCCCACCGAGGAAGACAATGCGCAGCATTGGCAGTCCCGTTTGCCTTAACCGAGGAAGACGGCGAATGAAATGAGCCGACTGGCCCGAGGCTTTTGGTACGGATCATCACCGAAGAAGACGTTTTGAACGAAGTGAAAAACGGCAATCCCGTTTGCCTTAACCGAGGAAGTCGGCGAATGAAATGAGCCGACAGTCCCGAGGCTTTGAAGAAGACGTTTTGAACGAAGTGAAAAACGGCAGTCCCGTTTGCCTTAACCGAGGAAGTCGGCGAAGTGAAACGCAGCCGACAGTCCACGGCTCATTCACAAAAGTTATATAAACAAGCTTGATTGAAGAGCTGAGTCGTCCTAGTAAAACTTTACAATTTACAGCTCATTTTCAATTCCGCCAAGTAACCAATTAAAAACATTCAAATATTTAACACCACTTCGATTTATAGTAAAAGAATCAGTTGTAAGAATGTATTTTGGATAGTTGTCATTAATCTTTTCTAAAGACCCAAACTCACGATCCAAAGTTTTTTCATCGCTCATTTGCCATGCTACCTGATAATACTCAATATCACCTGAAGGTGTCTTACATACAAAATCAACTTCGCTATTGCGACTTGTACCTGTCCAAATTTTATAACCTCTTCGAAGTAATTCTAAAAATACAACATTTTCTAGGATGTGTCCCCTATCTGTGACTCTTTCTTTTCCTACTAAAATATTGAGCAAACCAGCGTCTACTAAATAATACTTTTCTTGTGTGGCTAGTTGTTTTTTGCCTTTGATATCAAATCTATTTACCTTATAAAATACAAAACTAGCAGTCAGATATTCAAGATACTTTTCAATAGTCAAATGATGTATGCTTTGTCCATCCTGTTTCAATATTTTTGATATATTGCTAGGTGAAAGTGCATTACCTATGTTAGTAGCTACAAACTTTACTATGTTAGCAAAAGCTCTTTTGTCATTTATTCGATGTCTTTGAGTTATATCCTTTTCAATAATCGTTGTATAAATCGCTTCCAAATATTCATAGATTTTATCAAAACCACTTTCACGAAGTTCAACCCCTTTAGGCAGTGAGGTTTCATTGATATAATCAAAAAATAAAGCTTCGTAATTTAAATATTTATCACTAGTAATAATATTTCTTGCTGTCAAATATTCGTGAAATGAAAAAGGCAAAATTGAAATTTCAATATAACGACCACTTAGCAATGTCGCCAATTCACTACTTAATAAAAATGCATTTGACCCAGTGATATACACATCAGTATTTTCGGAGGCAAAAAGGCCGTCAACTAATTTTTCAAATTGGGGTATATTTTGAACTTCATCAAGAAAAATGTAATTGGCTTTATCAACTTGTAATTTATTTTTGATTTCGAAATAGATGTCATCCCAATTTTTATTCAAATAATTTTCTGGTAATTCAAAATTATAGAATTGAACTTGACGTTTTCCGATACCCAATTTATATAACTGTTCACGGTATAAATCAAATAGAGTAGATTTCCCTGATCTTCGTAAGCCTGTAATTACCTTGATAAGATCTTTGTCTTTGTATGATAATAGCTTGTTTATATATTGTTTCCTGTTGATATATTTTGACATGTAGTAAATTTAGTCATAAATTATCAAAACTTGCAATTATTGTAAGTTTTGATAATATCTAAACATAAGTCAAAATATACCTTTTCTGACTTGTATTCAAGAAATAGGTGTCAAAAATCATGAAATCTGAATTATATGTAACTAATGAAGATTTTTAAGATTTGGGGTTAAGATGGACCTAAAATCCTCAACAAATTCTTCCAAACTGGCCTTACAAAGTGTTTTTTTCTAAAATAAACTAGTTATATTATACTTTAAGCCATGAAAGTATAATAAGAAATATCTTATTATACTTTGTTTGAAAGGCTTTGGGTAAGGTTCCTAAATATATTTAGTGCCATTGACTTAATCAAGGAAGCAACTATCCGGAAAATCCGGATAGTTCAAAAAGAAGATAGTCAAACTGTTGCTCGTTAAGTAGAAACATATAATCTAGATGCCATTATTGCAGTAAGCTATTGCTTCATGACTTTTTCTTTTGTTTAGGGGCACGTTTATTGGTTACAAGTCCAGCATCCTGTAATTTTCTTCCTAAGGGATCGGCTGCGGCAACTAGGGTAAAATCATTTTCTAAACCTAATATAAAGAGCACTTGCAAATAACTCCCAATAGCAACCGTAGGACTACCTTGCTCGATATTATAGATGGTTTTTCTACCAAGTCCTGACCGCTCAGCAATTTGCTCTGCACTCAATTTTAGACGTACCCTTTTAAAGGAAGAATTCTTAAACCCGCTAAACATTTGTACCTACAGGCTTTGCATGGATAGTAATGTGCCTCAAACTAGAATATCTAAAATAAGATTGTAATAAAAATTAATTATCACCTCGCTTTATTAAATCAAAATACAAGCCAATCATTATTTTTTCAGCTCTTTCATTAGTTTGATCAATTCCTCAATTTGCTTTTGTTGCGCTGCAATTTTAGCGTTTTGATCTTCAATTTGCTTTTGCTGTTCCTGGATGGCTTTCGTTAACACAGGAATAAAGGAGTTGTAATCTACCGACAGTAGTTTATTTTCATCCGTACCTTCCGTCACCACAAAGGGCAAGATTTTTTGAATTTCCTGGGCGATAAATCCATTTTCTTCGCGGGTATACGCTGTGGATGCCAAAGTCCCTTTTTTAAAGTAATGCACAGGATTCAGTTGCATGACAGTCGCTAGGCTATTTGCCAAAGGAGCAATTTTTGACTTTAGTCGAAGGTCAGAGGTTGTTGTAAAACCAGCTGCAAAAACCGTTCCACTGGTGTTTACTTTAGTGATAGCAGTTGATCCTGTACTACTTCCCAATTGAATGGTGTTGCTCTCTGTAACTCTAGCTCCATTACCAATTGCCGTAGTATTGGTTAAGTCCTTGTTGCTGCTGGAAACCCCTGCATCATAGCCAATGGCTGTATTTAAAGTTCCTGTTTCATTATTTATAAGAGCTTTAGTACCGATTGCTGTGTTACCATAACCTGTTGAGTTAATCAAAAGAGTTGAACTGCCGTATGCTGTGTTAAATAAACCTGTGGTATTACTTGTAAGAGCATCTGCGCCTGTTGCTGTATTGTTATAACCTGTAGTGTTTGCTAAAAGAGTACGATATCCAATTGCTGTGTTAAAACTACCATCAGTGTTAAGTGAAAGAGCGCTACCGCCAATTGCTGTGTTACTGATTACATTTAAACGACCTCTACCAACCGTAATTCCATTTACCGTCAAATTACCACTAGTCTTTACATCAGTGACATCCGTATTTCCTAGTTGAATGGTGTTGGTACCAGCACCAATCGCATTGTATCCTATTACTATTTCATTTTGAGCATTGCTTGCAGATGCTTTTGTGTTTGATCCTAGGTATACAGAATAATCACTTGTGGTATTATCGGTTGATCCGTTAGCTAGGTAACTGCCAGCATCATTGCCAATAGCTGCATTATATGAACCTGTTGAGTTATTTAAAAGAGCAGATGTGCCGCTTGCTGTATTATTTGAGCCTGTAGTATTCCATTTAAGGGCACCAATCCCGATTGCCGTGTTATTATCACCTTTGGAATTTCCATCTGTTAAATTAGAAAAAAGCGCAGTATACCCGATTGCTGTATTACCACTACCTGTTGAGTTACTCAAAAGAGTTGAACTGCCGTATGCGGTGTTATATACACCCGTGGTATTATTTTGAAGAGCATTTGCGCCGCTTGCTGTGTTGTTATCACCTGAGGTATTATTTTGAAGAGCATTTGCGCCGCTTGCTGTGTTATAAGTACCTGTTATGTTACCTGAAAGTGCGTTCATCCCGCTTGCTGTGTTTGTACTTTTATTTCCACCACCTCTACCAACCGTAATTCCATTGACCGTTAAATCTTTTGAAAATGTTGTTGTCTCTGAAAATGTTTTTGCACTTGTTATTGTTTGTGCAGTATTGGTAGTTACATAATTAGTTAAATCCGGAGCAGGAATCGAAGTCCAGCTTAAAGTTCCAGATCCAGTGGTAGTTAATACCTGTCCATTAGTTCCATGAATATTCGGATAGGTCACTGCTCCCGCTTTTAAAGTACCAGAAGTAGTAATATCGGTTGTTAAACTAATGGTGCCTGAAGTAACCGTACCTACACTCGTTAAACTAGAATTAACCACGTTAGCAGCAAGTGTTGTTCCTGTTAACGTGCCCGCATTAATATTTGCTGTTAATACACCGTTTGCATCTACATTTAAATTAGAACCTACTTTAACACCTCCTAAATTAGTGCCATCAGCTATAGGTAAAGAATATGTTGGTATAGTAAGTGTAGTTCCTGAAAATGTAGCAGCACCTGTTCCCGTTGTAGCTAAAGTAAGTGGAGCTTGATAATCCGTTCCTGCAACAGCTGCTGTTAATGCATTTGTTCCATTACCTTTTACGAGTCCT
>JBDKFR010000165.1:0-37002 GCA_039798645.1 Bacteroidota bacterium | reverse complement strand
AGATCTTCGCTAGTCATGTTCCAGCTAAGATTTCCAACATAAATGTTCATGTTCTTTAAAATTAAGTGATCTAAAAACTAATGTAGGCGACATTGCTTTCCATTAGCGTTACCGAAGATAGGCATTAATATATCACTTCCAACAATATTCTTACAAATTTGCCCATTTGTGAGCTCAAATTGGTCAATTTTACCAATTTCGGGGTCGTAAACTAACAAAAAACCCTTTCTGAGGGTTCAGAAAGGGTTAAAACGGTAGGTAAACTAAAGTAAACCTAAATTATTTTAAGAAGTATACCTTATGCTTCAGCAGCAATTTCGATATCTATTTCAGTTGTTTGACCATTACCAAAGTCAATAGTTGCTTTATATGCACCTAATTCTTTAATATCATCAGCAACACTAATTCTTCTTCTGTCGATTTCATATCCTTTTTGTTCACGAATTGCCTTCGTTACTTGTAAAGATGTGATTGATCCAAATATTTTATTATTTGCACCTACTTTAGCAGACAATTTAACCGGACTTGCAGTTAGTGTAGCAATAACTTTTGTGATTTCAGCTAACATAGCAGCTTCTTTCTTAGCTTTTGCCTTTAAACGCTCTTCTAATTGTTTTAAATTTGAAGAGTTTGCTTCAACCGCATGCTTAGTTGGGAATAAAAAGTTACGAGCGTATCCGTTTTTAACGTTTACTAATTCGTCTTTACCTCCTAAGTTGTCTACTTCTTTAATTAATATTACTTGCATTGTGTTTGTTTTAGTTCCCAAGAGCCCAGCAACTAAATGCTGTCACTCGCCTTGGTTAAATCATTTTGATTGTTGCCGCGAGATTAGGGATGGTTTACTAATTTATTTATTTCATTAAATCTGTTACGTATGGTAACAAAGCCATTTGACGTGACTTTTTGATAGCATCAGCTACTTTACGTTGATATTTCAAAGAGTTTCCGCTTAAACGACGTGGTAACATTTTACCTTGTTCGTTTAAAAATTTCTTTAAAAAATCAATGTCTTTGTAGTCTACATACTTAATACCGTATTTCTTAAAACGACAGAATTTCTTTTTAGGTTTTTCCTGTTTGATCGCTGTAAGATATTTGATTTCATTCTTTGCCATGATGGTAAAAATTTAATTAAGCCTCTTGAGCTTTGTGAACAGGGAAACCGCCGTTTCTCTTGATATGGTTATACTCAACTGCGTACTTGTCAAGTTTTGTAATCATGTGACGCATAATTTGCTCGTCACGTAAAAATTGAACTTTCAATTTTTCATTTAGGTCAGAAGGACCTGTGAATTCTAGTACCCAGTAGATACCAGTAGTTTTCTTATCGATAGGATAAGCAAGTGATTTTAAACCCCAAGGATTTGAGGCTACAGTGTCTCCACCATTTTCTTTGATGAAGTCTTGGTATTTTTTCTGAGCTGATTTAAAATCATCTTCAGATAATACCGGTGTAAAAATCACCATTAATTCGTAATTGTTCATTACTTGAATTTTTTGGTTAAATAATTGGTTTTTCCCAGTGGACATTCCGCTAGGCAGAACGAATCAGCCAAAACTGATTTGGGACGGCGAAGGTAGGTATTTATTGTTAATTTTCGGCCGTTTTACCTCTAAAAATAAGCGCTACAGGGAAATGATCGCTATAGCCTCCCCTTAAAATATTGCCATTATAGGTTCTTTTGGGGTATCCCTGGTACTTTCCATTGCTTTCTATCATATCATGTTGACTATAAATTATTGATTTATAGTACTTTAGAGCATTTTCTGATTGTCTTTGTTCATTGTTTGCATCCCAATTTGGACTTAATAATATTTGATCAAATAAATTCCAGCTATCATTATAAGCTAGGGTACCCTTCCCATTTTTGTACATTTTGTAAAATGGATTGGTCATTCCAAGTTGTGTTAGGCTTTTATTGTTTGGATTATCATTAAAATCGCCCATTATTATAAATCGAGCATTGGGGTTCTCCATATACACGCTGTCCATTATTTTTTTACAAATAGTGCTCGCCCAAACTCTTTTATCAGCTGATTGATGTTCGCCCCCTCTTCGACTTGGCCAATGGTTTATTAATAGATTTATCCATTCTCCGTTTAATAATCCTTTTACAAATAAAATATCTCTGGTCGCATAGGCACTAAAATGGGTGCTGTCTGTTAAACTGAATGGCTTGTATTGATAAGGCATAAAATTGGAAGGATTATATATTAGCGCAACATCAACACCTCTTGGATCCTTCGAGTCAAAATGAATGAATTTATAATGATACTTTTTAAGGATCGGCTCATTAATGAGTTTATTAAGCACCATCTTATTTTCAATTTCTACTAATCCAAATAATGCAATGCCATTTGATTTTTCCAGCCTGCCTAATTTGTAAATCACATTCGCCAAGTGTTGAGATTTTAATTGGTATGCTTGTTGATCGTAATGCTTAAT
Organism: Bacteroidota bacterium; assembly: GCA_039798645.1. GTDB lineage: Bacteria > Bacteroidota > Bacteroidia > Chitinophagales > Chitinophagaceae > Sediminibacterium. The sequence goes on along the minus strand of JBDKFR010000165.1, from coordinate 34,553 downwards.
GCTGTTGGGTAGAAAGTCTTCGTCATTCACATTTATTTGATTAGTCGTATCGTAAAAATTTTCACAATTATAAAATCCAATGACGACTGACTGGCCATTTACTTGTTGAACAAAAATCATCAATAGTAGGAAAGCTAATTTATTAAAGTGTTTCATATTTTAGGTTTATGAATGATTATTTGTTGCGTTGAATAAGTAATTGAAAAAGTAAATAAATAAAGAAATTAAAAAAGAATAGAAAGTAAATCCCTATGCAACAATAGTATTGTATTTCACTCAAGGCTGTAAAGTATTTTCCGACAAATTTGATATTTGATTTAAATCCAATTTCGATTTCAAATTATGGAATGAAAAGATATTTTTATTTAGCGATGACTTTCCTGCTTTTGACAAGCAATTTAAACGCGCAAGAGCCTGATGAGACATTAACTCCAACATTCAATGAGCAAACGGAACACTCGGTTGAATGGGTCCCCACATTATTAAACGCAAGCAACAGTTCACTGTATAATTCCGTCATATTTAATGGAAGAATTGTTGGCTGGTATTTGCGTGGCGACAACAATTCATCAACCGTTATAGACGGCATTCAATACGCATCACCTCTTAACAAATGGAGATTTTGGGATTTATTAGCAGGGATGCAAGGGCAATTTCGCAGAACTAATTTGGCGGTCAATGGTGCATTTACTGATGAAGGGTATTTTCAAAATTCAAATATCAGTTTTCTTTCATCTTCATTGCAAGAAGGAAATAAAAATATAAATATTGGAACAGCTGTTTCAAATTCAATTTTCGCGAACAGTTTGAGTATGCGGATAAATATGTCAAATTTGATCCATCATTGGCAAAGTAGTTTTGGGTTGGTTTTACAACATATGCCAACGCAGGCAAAAACAGCAAGTTATAAAGAATCTATTGGCCTTATTTATGGACTTGAAAAGCAGTTAAGTAAAAATAATAATGTAGGATTTACTTTTTTATGGAATTATAGTGATCAATCTAAGGTGTCAACAGCTGTGAAAGAGGTGTTTGATTTAACGCATCAAAATACATACAACCCAACATGGGGTTGGCGAAACTTTAAACCCTATTTTCCTAATACAAAACAGTCAAATGCTCCGCTTATTTCTTTTAGGTATCAGCATACTATCAATGAAAACAATTATTACAAATTAAATCAGTCAATCATAATTGGCAGGCAATCCGCTAGCAGTTTAGAGTGGACTCAAACTTCAGATCCTCGGCCTGACTATTATAGATATTTGCCAAGTTATTTCGCTGAAGGGTCTCTAAAAAACGATTTGAGAAATTGGTATTTAATGCATCCAGAAAGTTTGCAAATAAATTTTGACAAAATCGATCAAATTAATAAAGCTAGCAAGGATCAACGGTCTTATTATATCGTTAATCAGCAAAACAGTGATTTGTTTTTATGGAACGGCTCATTTTTGTATACTAAATATTATGGCAATGAATTTAATGTAAGCTGGGGAGCTAACTATTTGTATCATCAAATTGGGTATTCAAATACAGTAAAAGATTTATTGGGAGGTGGTTATTTTTTAAATTATAATAATTGGGTCAATGATGATGATCTAAATACAAGTTTTCAAAACGACATACTACATCCTGATCGAAAAATTATCCAAAATGAAGTTTGGGGGCCTAATTATACAATGTATGCCGCACAATTATATCCATGGTTACAGGTAAATAAAAACTATGCAAGATTTGAAACCGTTTTTGGAATGGGGCTAGGGGTGCAGGTAATAAACAGGGATGGCCATAATATGAATGGATTGTTTCCAACAAGTTCTTTTGGCAAGTCAAACTATTTCTGGTCGGATGCCAAAGATTTTAAAGTACAAGTATTGTATAAATTTTCAGGTCGTCTTTATTTTAGGTCAATCGTTTTTGCCCAATGGAAATTACCAAGCGTTGAAAATTTATTTATTGATCCAGCTTTTAATTCAATTACTTCTCCATTTGCAAAATCAATATATAAAAATGGGGTAGATCTATCCATATTTTATAGAACACCTAACTTAAAACTTTATTTTAGTGCTTATTGGAATAATAGCAACCATCATTCTATCTCTAGGATGTTTTATCATGACGAATACGCGTCCTTTGTTTATGGGCTAGCCGGTAATATCAATAAACTTTACTCGGGATTTGAGTTTTCTGCAGAAATGCCCATTCTGCAAAACCTGCAATTAATTTTTGTTGCTACCCTTCAAAAAAACATTTTTTTAAATAATGCGCCATATCAATTATTGTCAATAAACGATTTACAACCATTCGCAAAAGGCCAATTACATCTTGAAGGCTTAGCTGCGGAATCAAGCCCGAGCTTTACGAATGTGTTGACCTTGCAATATCAGCCCATTAGCACTCTAAGGATTGGCATAACGATGTTATATGCTAAACAAAGACCAATTGCAATTGATTATTTTAGGCGTTCAGAAGCGGTTAAAAATAAATTAGACCCCTATAGTTGGAATAAACTACAACAAGCCAGCTTTTTAACTGATAATACGGTTGTAAATGCTTTTATTTCTGGATCAACTCAATTAAAAATTGCATCAAAAAAAATTCGAAGTTTTACAAGTTTAAGTATCCGAAATATACTTAATGCGTTTGTCCCCATTTTCGCATACGAGCAGTCTCGATTTGATTATGTAAAGTTTAATGCCAGTAAATATGCAATAAAGTATTTATTAGATCAGGGAGTCACTTATTCATTTCGAATTCAAATACAAATTCAATAATTAATTATGAAAAACAATTCCTATGTCCTCATTTTTTTATTTTCTTTTTCTGCAATGATCATATTAACAGCTTCCTGTTTTAAACATTCGGCAAACACTGCTAATTTAGTTGGATTTAATGATTCAATTATATCCATAAAAAATTTCAGAAAACTTCATACCATGGGGATGGTTGAAATGATCACGCATCCCATAACTATACAGGGGATTGTTGTGGCAAATGATGAGCATGACAATATTTATAAATCAATTTACATACAGGACCCTACTGGAGGAATCGTAGTTCAATTAGATGGACTCGCTTTGTATCAAACATTTCCCATCGGAACCTTAGTGAAAATTAATGCGCAAAACTTATTCATTAGTGATTATAGAAGAATGATGCAGTTGGTAGCATCGGTTGATTCTAGTAGTGGATCTTTGTCGACCGGTGGTATTCCTTCGCCCTTGTTTTCAAAATTTATAAAAATTATGGAAGAAAATGTTCCAGTTACGCCTATCATCGTAAATTATAAAAATTTGGGCGATAGTTTGCAAGGACGTCTTATACAAATCAGTGGGGTTGAATTTAGTGCTTTGGATACAGCTCAAACATTTGCTGACAAAAAAAATAAAATAGGAATAAGTAGAAGCCTTAAATTTTGTTCCGGCGGAACTATATATTTAAGAACTAGTGGTTATTCCGATTTTGCCGGTGTGAAAACGCAAAAGGGCAATGGTATTGTGATTGGCATTTATTCGGTTTATAATGCCGAAAAACAACTTTTGCTCCGAGACACAAGTGACATTTTGTTGACCGGCAAAAGGTGTACAGGTGCGGCTTGGCTGCAAAATTTACCTCAAAACGGCGCAAAATCAATTAATTAGTTGTCAGCTTGGCAGTAATATTGGTTTGGTACCCTTATTGTAATTAATATTTCAAATATTATCATTATGCAAAAAGGTCAAATAAGGGTTCAAACAGAGAACATTTTTCCTATTATTAAAAAGTTCTTATACAGCGATCATGAAATCTTTTTACGTGAATTAGTGAGTAATGCGGTGGACGCAGCTCAAAAACTAAAAACGCTACATGGTAAAGGGGAGGCTAAAGGTGAATTAGGGGAGTTAAGGGTGGATGTTGTATTAGATGCGAAAGAAAAAACCATTTCAATTATTGATAATGGTATTGGTATGTCAAGTGAGGAAGTAGATAAATACATTAATCAAGTTGCCTTTAGTGGTGCCGAAGAATTTGTCAATAAATATAAAGACGCAAGCATTATTGGCCACTTTGGATTAGGATTTTATAGTTCCTTTATGGTGAGTGAAAAAGTGGACATTTATTCTAAAAGCCACAAGGATGCTCCAGGTGTATTTTGGAGTTGTGATGGAAGTACAGAATATGAATTATACGAAGTCGACTATAGCAATAGAGGAACTAAAATTGTTTTACACATCAATGAGGAGAGTGCTGAATTTTTAGATGCGAATAGGGTGAAAGGAATATTAGAGCGCTTCTGTAAGTTTTTGCCTGTTGCTATTTATTTTACCGATGCTAATGCTGAAAAGACCGAAACAAAAGCAGAAGATGCCGAAGGCGTGACCGACGCAATTGTCGAAAAGCCAATTAATAACACGAACCCATTATGGGTGCGTAAGCCATCGGAATTAACGAAGGAAGACTATGAGAATTTTTATAGAGAATTATATCCTTTTGGGGAAACGCCGTTATTTTGGATTCATTTAAATGTAGACTATCCCTTTAATTTAACGGGTATATTATACTTCCCTAAAATCAAGCAAAGCTTTGAAATTCAAAAAGACAAAATCCAATTGTATTGCAATCAGGTTTTTGTAACGGATGAGGTAAAGGATATTGTACCTGAATTTTTAATGTTATTACATGGCGTTATTGATAGCCCAGATATTCCATTAAACGTAAGCCGAAGCTATTTGCAAGGTGACCCTAACGTTAAAAAAATTAATGCTCATATCACAAAAAAAGTTGCCGATAAATTAGAAGAAATTTTCAATAGCGATAGGAAGTCATTTGAAGACAAGTGGGAAAGCTTGGGATTGTTTGTGAAATATGGTATGATTACGGATGATAAATTTTTAGACAAAGGAAATAAGTTTTTGATTTTAGAAGACGCTGCAGAGAAGGGCAAGTTTTATACATTGGATGAATATAAAACGGCAACTGAGTCATTGCAGAAAAACAAAGATGGCAAGCAGGTATTGTTATATACGACTAATCCTGTTCAACAAGACGCATTTATACAAGCCGCAGTTGGAAAAGGTTATAAAGTGGTTAAATTAGAAACCATGGTTGACGCTGCATTTATTAATAATGTAGAAATGAAATGGGAGGGTGTTCAATTCGTAAGAGTAGATGCCGATGTGGTTGACAACTTAATTGATAAACAAGAGAATATTGATTCTGTATTAACGAAAGAGGAAGTTGAAAAAGCAAAACAATTATTTGAATTCCAAGTGCCCAACATTACATTGACAGTTGAAGTGAAGGGTTTAAGTACCGATGTTGCCCCTGTAATTGCTACACGCCCTGAGTTTATGAGAAGAATGAAGGATATGGCGAGCATGGGTGGAGGAGGAATGACTGCATTCTATGCTCAAATGCCAGACGAGGTTCATTTGACCATTAATGGAAATCATCCAATATATCAAGCACTTTTAAAAGAAACAGATACGGATAAGCAACAAAAACAGGCTAGAAATTTAGCCGATTTAGCATTGCTTTCACAAGGCTTATTAACGGGTTCGGAGTTAACCAACTTTATTAATCGAAGCGTTGATTTGTTAAAATAGTTGAAAACTTTAAAACAGATATTGTAAAAATAAAAAGCGAACTCGGAATGGTTCGCTTTTTTATTTTCAATTGAATGATAAAAATTATTTTAAATTTTAGGAAGGCTTAATATCCATTACTTGCATTTGGACCGATTGCGTCCCCTGCCATTCATTTAATTGTAATTGGAAAACAATATCAAATGGTTGGCCAGACTTGACAATATTAATATGTTCTGGCATATTATAGCCAATGCCACGAACACTATTTTTACCTTGAGTGAGGTTAAAGCTTATGTGTAAATCCTTTACCAGTTTAGAATAACCAGTATCGACTACTCCTTTTGCAATAAATATAGGTCGCATATTCTCTGGGCCAAATGGCTCCATTTGAGAAATGATTTGATAAAACTGCAAACTAATGTCATCTAAAGGTAGTGCTGCATTGATCGTTATTTCAGGTGTTAATTGGGATTCGGTAATTCGTTCTGACACCGCTTTTTCAAAAGCGAGCTTGAAGCCATCTAGTGCATTTACATCCATGGTCATGCCAGCAGCAGCAAAATGCCCTCCGTAACCTAATAAGTGCTCGCGGCATGCATGTAATGCTTCGTATAAATTAAAACCATTTACACTTCTAGCACTTCCTGTAATTACATCGCCACTTTGAGTCAATACAATGGTGGGTTTGTAATATTTTTCAATTAGTCTGCTTGCTACAATTCCAACAACTCCTTTATGCCAATCAGATTTAAAAACGACAGAAGATTTTTTACTACTATGAAGTGGGTCGTTTTCTATTTGCGCCAAAGCTTCTTCTGTGATATTGGTGTCTGCTTCCCGACGGTCTAAATTATCCTGTTGTAATATGGCTCCAAAGGCCAAGGCTTTTTCGTAATCCTGTTCAATAAATAATTGTACTGCTTTTTTTGCATCATCCATTCGACCTGCAGCATTAATACGAGGTGCCACCGCAAATACCAGGTTGGTTATGCGCATAACACCACTTTGCTTTGCTAATTCCATTAAAGCTTTTAAGCCTGGAGAAGGGTTTTCATTTACTTTTTGAACGCCAAAAAAAGCAAGCGTTCTATTTTCATCTGTAATTGGAACAATGTCAGCGGCAATGGCCGTAGCCACTAAATCCAAATATTGCAAATAGCTGTCGGCTGGTAGTTGGTATGTTTGAGCAAGCGCAGTGATTAATTTAAAGACTACTCCGCACCCACATAGTTCTTTATAAGGATACTTGCAATCAACTTGTTTTGCATTTAAAATGGCCACTGCAGGAGGTAAAATATCATCAGGTAAATGGTGGTCACAAATAATAAAATCCATGCCTAATTCCTTCGCATAAGAAATTAGTTCCTTGGACTTAATGCCACAATCGACTGAGATGATTAAATCAAAATTATTTTCTTTAGCAAAGTCAATTCCAATTTTTGACACACCATAACCTTCTTTATAACGATGAGGAATATAGTAGTCAACATGCTTGGTTAATTGAAGCAAAAACTGATATAAAGTTGCAACTGAAGTAGTTCCGTCCACATCGTAATCTCCGAATACTAAAACTTTTTGATTTTGTTGTACAGCCACTTTTATACGGTCAACAGCTTTCTGCATATCTTTCATTAACCATGGATCATGTAAATGATCTAAACTCGGTCTAAAGAATGACTTAGCTTCTTCAAAGCTGCTAATGCCTCTTTGCACCAATAATTCGCAAAGTATTGGATGTATTTTTAATCCCGCTTGAAGGGACTTCACTGTTGTGCTATCGGCTGATATGAGGTTCCATCTTTTTTCCATTAGTAAGGGCGGTCAGTTGTATAACGTACAAGTTCTTCTAATGCCGCTCTTGATGGACTCTCCGGGAAAGAATGTAATATTTCAATTGCTTTATCGCGATATTCAATCATTTTTTCAGTAGCATATTTAATCCCTCCAAATTGAACAACGTTGTCAATTACAAATTTGACTTTTTTCTTATCATTGTTGTTGTTTTTTACAATATAAATGATTTCGTTTTTTAATTTGGAATCCACTTTTTGCAATATGTGAATTAATGGCAGGGTTAATTTTTTTTCTTTGATGTCATTGCCTGTTGGTTTACCAATAGCTATATCGCCGTAATCAAATAAGTCGTCTTTAATTTGGAAGGCCATTCCAACCATCTCTCCAAAATCCTTCATTTTGTTGATGATGTTTTCATCCGTAGTAACCGAGGATGCGCCAGCAGCGCAGCTTGATGATAATAAGCTCGCAGTTTTGCCATTTATAATTTCGTAGTAAATGGATTCATCAAAATTCAAGTTTCTAGTTTTTTCAATTTGCAGTAATTCTCCTTCGCTCATTTTTTTTACTGCTGTTGATAAAATAGTTAAGATTCCAAAGTCCTTATTTTCCAATGATAACAACAAGCCTTTAGATAAAAGGTAGTCGCCAACCAATACCGCAATTTTATTTTTCCATAATGCATTAATTGAGAACATACCTCGGCGCTCTAAAGCGTCGTCAACTACGTCGTCATGTACAAGCGTTGCTGTATGAAGCAATTCAACTAAACTAGCTGCACGATAGGAAGCGTCATTAATTTCACCATGAAGTTTTGCGGATAACAATACGAACATAGGTCGCATTTGCTTTCCTTTTCTTTTTACAATGTATTGCATGATGCGGTCTAATAGAGATACTCTACTTTTAACCGCTTCCTTGAAATGGTTTTCAAATAAGGCTAATTCATTCCCAATAACTTCTTTTGCGAGTTTCATTTGAACTTATTTATTTTAGTTATTGAGCATGTTAAAATGAAGCGCTCCAAAATTTTGTAATGAGGAAAGCTTTAAGTCGGCTGCTCCCCAATGTTCTAATTTTGCATGTTCAGCTGAAGGTACTACAACACAAGTCATTCTTGCCGCTTTTGCTGCAATGAGTCCATAAAAAGAATCTTCAAAACAAATGCATGACAATGGATTGGTGTGCATAGCCGCTGCGCAATCTATGTAAACCTGTGGGTGTGGTTTTGCGTATGTCAAATGTTGTGCTGAACAACTTGCATGAATATAACTTCTAATGCCTAGTTTATCTTTAACCCATTCAATGAGTTCAATAGGAGACGATGTTGCTAATCCAATTTTAAATTCTTTTTTAAGAAAAAATTCAAATATATGTTCAACACCTGGCATTAAAGTTGCTTCTGCATCAATTAGTGATAAAGCTAATTGAACAATTTTCTTTTCTGCAATTTCATTTTGACTTGCTGGAACATTAAATTGATGCAACCAATATGCAACAAATTCTTTGGATCTTAGTCCTGTAGTAAATGCATATTGTTGTTCCGTTAAAGTAATGCCATATTGTCTAAAAATTTCAGTGGCAGCCTTATTCCACAATGGCTCACTGTTAATTAATAAACCATCAATATCAAATATTACGGCTGACTTTTTCATTGCCTAAAGATACAATATTTGTACTATCTTGCATGCCTAACAATTTACATACTAATGTCAATTATTGATCGATTAAAACAAATACGGATTTTTCGTTCTTTTATATATGGTATTGTTGGACTATTCACTTATCCAGGGCTTGCACTATTTAACAAAGTTGAAATTGAGGGGACTGAAATTTTGGAAAATTTACCCAAAAAGAACGTTTTATTTGTAAGCAATCATCAAACCTATTTTGGAGACGTAATTGCTTTTGTTCACATTTTTTGCGCAGTAAAATGGAATAAATTTAATAAACTAGGAATACCTTATTATTTACTGAATCCGTTTACAAACGTATATTTTGTAGCAGCTGAAGAAACCATGAACAGTAACTGGCTTTCTAGGTTATTTAAATTAGGAGGGGCTTTAACGGTAAAAAGAACTTGGAGGGCAGAAGGGCAGGATGTAAAAAGAGATAGGGACGAAGTAGATACTCAAAAAATTGATCAAGCATTATCGAAAAGCTGGGTAATTACTTTTCCACAAGGCACCACTAAGCCTTTTGCGCCAGGAAGAAAAGGTACAGCGCATATCATAAGAAATAATAAACCCATTGTTGTACCAGTAGTTATCAATGGTTTTTGGAGAGCATTCACAAAAAAAGGATTGACGTTTAAAAAAGTGGGAACACCTTTGACCATTCGATTTAAAGCACCGTTGGAAATAAATTACGAAGGGTCAGTTGAAGATATTTTAGATCAAGTGATGGATGCTATTGAGCAAAGTAAAGCTTATATGCTAAAAGGAAAGCATCATGAATTAAAGCAAGCGGATTAACTAGCCCCTTTTATTTTTATTAGTCTTGCGTAAAAAATGCCTTTAATTCCGGGGCATCTTCTGGCTTCATTTTTCCTGAAAGAATCAACCTCATTTGTCTTCTTCTTAATGCACCTTCATAATACTTAATCTCTTCGTCGGATGCTGGAATAACTGCAGGTACTTGTTTTGGTCTTTTATTCTCATCTAAAGCAACAAAAGTGAAGAACGCTTCATTGCTCATCACCCTTGTTTGGGTTATCATATTTTGATTCCATACTTTTAAGTGCACTTCCATGGAAGTATTAAAAGCCCTAGTTACAATAGCTTCGATACAAATTACATTTCCTAATTTGATAGGTGTTTTGAAACTCAAGTTATCTACGGATGCAGTCATAGCAGCTGAGTTGCAATGTTTAGATGCAGATAAATATGCGGCAATATCCATCCAGTACATTAGTTTGCCTCCCATTAAATCTCCAAAAGTATTGGTGTCATTTGGCAATACCAATTCGTTCATGGTGATATAAGAGTCAATTGCTTTTCTTGGTTCCATAATTTGTAATTATAGAACAAAGATACAAATACTTATACTATGCAATGTTCGAGTTTGGAAAGATAACTTTGGTCGACTTCGGCGCCTATTCCTGGTTGATCACCGATACTTAAATGCATTCCGTTAAATTGAACGCCTCCCATAATTGGGTCCTCTAAATGACCCAACAAACAAGTATCCATGTCATAATATTTAATGTTGTTTTTTGCCATGGCAAAATGCATCTTGGCACTCAGTGCCAACCTACTTTCTAGCATACCACCCATCATACATGCCATATTATTTTCATTAGCAATATCATGAATTTTGATCGCTTCATGAATGCCGCCGCTTTTTGAAAATTTAATATTAATTAAGTTACAGGCTTTATTAGCGATAAGTTTTCGAGCATCATGGTGTGTAAATACTGATTCGTCCGCCATAATCGGAATAGGAGATGCTGCACAAAGTGCTGGCAAAAAGTCATCATAATATTTATGCATGGGTTGCTCGCAAAATTCAATATCATATACACTTAAGTTTTTCAACACTGTTAAAGCATCCTCCTTTGACCATCCTTGGTTGGCATCAATTCTTATTTTTATTTGATCACCAATGGTGGCTCTAATTTGTTTAATTCTTTCAACATCCATTGTCGGGTCCTTGCCTAATTTTACCTTAATAACGTTCACTCCATTTTCTTTAAATTCAATGGCTTGCTTTGCCATGTTTTCGGGGGTGTCAATGCCAATGGTTAAGTCAGATTCTATGGCTTTTTGATGACCTCCTAAAAATGCATACAAGGGTTGGTTGGCAGCCTTAGCAGCGATGTCGTATAAGGCAATATCAAAAGCACTTTTTATGGTATAGTTGCCTGCTATTATATTGTCTAATTCTTTTAATCTATTTGTTATTTCTAATGGATTTTTACCTATCCAATAGGCTGCAAAGTCTTTCGCATGGTGGTAACAGCTTGTTTGTGTTTCACCAACAATCATAGGGAAAGCCGAACATTCTCCATAACCGATAATACCTTCACTAGTATGCACCTTGATTAAGATGTTTTGAGCATATTCCATGGTTCCAGTTGCAATCGTGAAAGGAATCATGGGGATTTTAAATTTGTAAATCTCGGTCTTTGTTATTTTCATGCTAATCAAATATTTGTGAACTTTAATTTAAAGGTAATAATTCTTTGCTATTCCCTTTTTGGAACCGATATTTGCCGTACGAACCAATGTTAGTATGAGCCTATCTTTTGAAAACACACATAATGCTTTTGCGTATAAGAGTACTGCAGATTTAAAGAAAGCAAAATTTTTAATAAGTATTATTCAAAGTCCAATTATGGTTGCCTTGGCAACTAAACTAACACCGGTATTTATCAAATTAGGTTTACCCATCAATGGCATATTGCGAAGTACCGTTTTCAAACAATTTGTAGGAGGTGAAACATTAGAAGAGTCAGCAAGGACAAGTAAATTATTAGGCTCTTATGGGGTGCAAGTTATTTTAGATTTTGGTGTTGAAGCCAAAGAAGGGGAAGATAATTTTGATATGGTAACAGAGCACATTATTGAAGAAATTGATTTTGCAGCTACACAAAATAACATTCCTTTTGTAAGTGTTAAATTAACGGGAATTGCAAGCCATAAATTATTAGAAAATTTGAACGATGCTCCTCGATTAAGAAGTGGCATACATGATAGCGAGTCCGATGATGCAGCATGGCAAAGGGTTAGAGAGCGTATGTTTGTAATTTGTGATGTTGCGCAAGAAAAAGGAATTGGCATATTGTTGGATGCTGAAGAAACCTGGATACAAGATCCCATAGATAGGTTAGCGATTGAATTAATGTCGATATATAATAAGGAAAAGGTAATTGTATACAACACCTATCAACTATATAGGAATGATCGTTTACATTTTTTACAGCTTTCTCATAGGATTGCAAAAGAGAAAAACTTTTTGTTAGGTGCGAAATTAGTAAGGGGCGCTTATATGGAAAAGGAAAGAGCACGTGCCCAAAAAAATGGCTACCCGTCTCCTATACATATTGACAAGGAGTCGACTGACAATGATTTTAATGCAGCTGCATTGTACTGCTTGGAAAATAAAGAAACCATTTCTTTATTATTGGCAACGCACAATGAGAAAAGTAATTTGCAAATTGCAAATAATATGCAGCAATTGGGCATTGCCAATAATAGCCATCAAATACATTTTTCTCAACTTTATGGTATGGGTGATCATATTACTTTCAACATGGCCTTAATGGGATATAATGTAAGTAAGTATCTTCCTTATGGTCCCATAAACGAGGTTATCCCTTATTTAATGCGTCGTGCTGAGGAAAATAGCAGTGTCAATGGCCAAACCAACAATGAATTATTGTTGTTGAAAAAGGAGCTAAAACGTCGTAAGGCTAAATAGACCTTAAATTTATATTTTCACAGCTTCTCCCCATACATTTAAAAAAATTATTTGTTCAGCATCAATGGTTGTAAATTGCAGCATGCAACCATATTTGAAATTATTAGAACATATCCTTGAAAACGGTACTCAAAAAACAGACCGCACGGGCACTGGTACAAAAAGCTGTTTTGGATATCAAATGCGTTTTAATTTATCCGAAGGCTTCCCTTTGGTTACTACCAAAAAAGTACATTTAAAAAGTATTATTTATGAATTACTTTGGTTTCTAAAAGGAGATACGAATATTAAATATTTAACCGAAAATGGTGTTCGTATATGGGATGAGTGGGCGGATGCAAATGGTGATTTAGGACCTGTTTATGGTAAACAATGGAGAAGTTGGGAAGGTGCAAATGGAATTGTTGTTGATCAAATCACAGAGCTTATTGATCAAATTAAGAAAACACCTGATAGTAGAAGGTTAATAGTGAGTGCTTGGAATGTGGGAGATTTGAAACAAATGGCCCTCATGCCTTGTCATAATATGTTTCAGTTTTATGTTGCAGATGGTAAATTAAGTTGCCAATTATATCAACGTAGTGCTGATGTTTTTTTAGGCGTGCCATTTAATATCGCATCCTATGCATTACTAACAATGATGATAGCGCAAGTGTGTGGTTTGGAGTATGGTGATTTTGTGCACAGTTTTGGAGACGTGCATTTATATAACAATCATTTTGAGCAAGCTAAATTGCAATTAAGCCGAACGCCATTTAAGTTGCCTACCATGAAAATTAATCCTGAGGTTAAGGACATTTTTTCATTTAAATTTGAAGATTTTAGCCTTGAAAATTATGAATGCCATCCAGGAATTAAAGCCCCAGTTGCGGTATAACAATTAAATTAAAAGCATGAATATAACGCTCGTTGTGGCCGCTTCTGAAAACAATGCTATTGGCAAAGACAATAAGTTATTATGGCATTTGCCTAAGGACATGCGTTTTTTTAAAAATACCACATGGGCTATGCCTGTTTTAATGGGACGTAAAACATTTGAGTCAATGGGTAGTAAGTTATTGCCTGGAAGAATGAATATAATTATAACAAATCAAAAAGGATTAAATATTGAAGGGGCGCATGTCGTTAATAGTTTAGCTGCAGGGATCGAATTAGCAAGCAACAATAATTACAAGGAATTAATGGTAATTGGGGGAGGTCAGATTTATGATTTGGCTTTACCAATGGCGAATAAAATTTGGTTTACAAGAGTGCACACACATATTGAAGGAGATACCTATTTTCCAGCATTAGATAAAACTTGGAATTTGTCAAGTGTTGAGTCGCATCAGGCCGACGAAAAGCATTTGTATCGTTTTGATTTTGAATGTTGGCAAAGAAATTAATTATGTATTCTTCATTTCATTTAATTATAAAATATATAAAGTATTTATGGATGTCATCAAATGGCAAGGGCCATGGCGTTCATTCTCCATTTGTTTATAGTTTTATTAAAGAAGTATTAAATAAGCAGGTCGCGAATCATAAACTAGATGCAATTGAGCTTTATAGAAAAGAATTATTGCAAAACAGGGAAATGGTAAACGTTTGGGATAGAGGTGCGGGGTCAAGACAGTCTGCTAATAGTATGCGATCTGTTCAACAAATTGCAAAAGTTGCATTAAAACCTAAAAAGTATAGTGTTTTACTTCATAAAATTGCGGCATACTACAAGCCAAGTGAAATACTTGAAATGGGTACTTCACTGGGCATCACAACCTCATATTTAGCGGCTTCGAATACCCATGCAAAAGTGGTTACAATGGAAGGCGCTCCAAGTGTTGCTAACATAGCAATAAACACATTTTCCAGATTAGGCATTTCAAATGTTGAAATAATTGAAGGCGATTTTGATGATACACTTCCTTCCTATTTGAAATCTATTGATCAATTGGGCATTGCTTATGTGGATGGGAATCATAGATACGAGCCCACTATTAATTATTTCAAACAGTTATTGGAAAAAGCAAACGATCATTCTATTTTAATTTTTGACGATATTCATTGGAGCGAAGAAATGGAAAAAGCTTGGGAAGAAATTAAACAACATACGAATGTTACTTTAACGATTGATTTATTTTTCATAGGACTGGTTTTTGTTAGACAAGCACAGAAAGAAAAAGAACATTTTGTAATTCGCTATTAAAATATATCATTTGCTACCTGAATCATTTTTAAAATCATTAGCAGGTTTGCCTGGCTTTGACAGACAAAATTTTGAACAAGCTCACGAAATACAAGAGCAAGTAACCTCTGTAAGAATAAATTCAGCTAAGCCATTTGACATACATGAGCATGCATTTTTAAATAATGTACAACAAATACCATGGTGTAAAGAAGGTAGCTATTTGAATGCTAGGCCTATTTTTGCAGCCGATCCATTATGGCATGCAGGTGCCTATTATGTGCAGGATGCAAGTAGTATGTTCATACAACATATATTAAATCATATAGTACCTGCGCCACCTGAAAAAATTGTTTTAGACCTCTGTGCTGCACCTGGTGGCAAATCGACTTTGCTTGCTAATTATTTTAGAAAAGGGTTAGTGGTAGCGAATGAAACTATCAAATCTCGCAATGCCATTCTTGTTGAAAATATTACCAAGTGGGGGAGCGATCATGTGATTGTAACTCAAAATGATCCAGCTCATTTTAAGGCACTTCCCCAATTTTTTGATGTCATGTTAATTGATGCCCCCTGCAGTGGTAGTGGGTTATTTAGAAAAGATCCTGATGCGATAAATGAATGGAGCGAGGATAGTGTTAAGCACTGTAGCACTAGGCAGGAAAGAATTATTGAGGACAGTATAGTTACTTTAAAAGAGGCGGGGTATTTGATATATGCAACTTGTTCCTATTCTTTTGAGGAGGATGAAAAAATCATGGATCATATTTGTAGTATGGCGGGTATGCAAAATGTGCCAATTCCTACTCCAAGTGATTGGCAAATTATTGAAACAGAAAGTCCCCAACATAAAGCAAAAGGGTATCGCTTTTATCCAGATAAAATTAAAGGGGAAGGTTTTTTTGTAGCTGTATTTCAAAAAATAAGCGAAAACAATGGAGGATATTATGCTGCTGATTTTAGTTGGAATGATATTTCAAAAAAGGAAATGGATGTTTTGTTGGGACATTTTGAACTACCCTTAAACTATGCGTTTATCTTACATCAACAAATGATCATTGCGATAGATCGACTTTTTGAAATCCAGGTGAAGGCTTTGTTGAAAAATTTATACATAAAAAAAATAGGGCTTGCCATTGGTGAAATAAAAGGTTTGGATTTAATTCCTTCACATGCGTTGGCTGTTAGCGATTGGGCCGTTATACCTTATGAAAGTATACCCGTAGACCTAGATACTGCTTTAAGTTATTTGAGAAGGGCGGATTTGGTCATACCTGGAAAAAAGGGGTGGAATACGCTAAGTTACATGGGAATACGTCTTGGGTGGGCTAAATTACTGCCCAATAGGTTAAATAATTACTATCCTAATGAATGGAGGTTATTGAAATACTAATACTTATACATAATTTTTTATTTAATATAAATATTAGCTTTTACTTTGCATTTGTATTTTGTAACTTTGCCACATGTTTAAAAGAGGTATTTTATTTTTATTATTGATCATTGGGATATTTTCTAGTGAATTGACCTTTGCTGCAAAGCGAAAGTCAACGAAGCATTCCACGCATCGTGTTTCAGGATCAGCTAAACATAAAGTATCAAAGAAGTCTAAAAAAGCTAAGAAAGGAAGAAAAACTTATGCTAAAGGAAGGTCAAGGCATGCTAAATATCACAAGAAGTCTAATAGTGATGTTACTGCAAAACTAGAAAACACTGTTGTTGACAAAGCTGGAGATGGACCAAAGCAAATGATTGCTTTAAATACGGAGAAGGCTAGAATCACGGATAGTGTAAATAAATCAAGTATTATTAGCGGAGGAAGTAAGGATAATGAAGGTTATTTTGCTTCTTTGTTTGCTGCAAAAAATCGTGCAGCCTCTTTTCAAACACTTGAAGGTACCGCTGCAGTATTCAAAAGCATTAGTGGCTGGGATGATAAAAAGTTTTACGTGTTAACTAATTTATTACCAGTTGGTACAATTGTAAGAATAACAACTCCTGATTTAAAAAGTATTTGCGCGAAAGTGATTAATGCATTACCAGAAGTGGGTAATTCTGTTCAATATCGTTTAAATGATGCGGCTGCCGCTATCTTAGGTATTAATAATAAGACCTTCCCTGTTTCAGTCACCTATTAATTATTTACTATGAAATGCAAATTTTGTGCATGCCTTTTTTCATTGGCATTATTTGTTGTTAGCTGTGCGCAACAAAAAACCGAAAACACAACTATTTCTGCACAAAATTTTCAAAACGCTATTCAGCAATCTGCTGCGCAAATTTTAGATGTGCGAACGGCTGTTGAATATCAAGGAGGGCATATTAAAAATGCATTGCAAGCGAATTGGAATGATCAAAAAGAGTTTGACTCGCGCACACAACATTTAGACAAAAACAAAACAGTTTATATTTATTGTCAAGCAGGTGGACGAAGTGCTGCAGCGCAAAACAACCTTATTGCAAAAGGGTATAAGGTGGTGAATTTAGAAGGGGGAATGAGTAATTGGAAAATGAATGGACTGCCTGTTGAAGGCAACAACAATGCAGTTCAAATGAGGATAGCTGACTTTGATAAAGTGGTTGCGGAAAATAAATTAGTGCTTGTCGATATTGGCGCTACCTGGTGCCCTCCTTGTCGTAAAATGTTACCTGTAATTGATAAAGTTAAAAGCCAATTTGCAAATAAGCTTTATTTCCTAGCAGTAGATGGTGGAATTGATATGGATGTTATGAAGCACCTTCAATTTGAAGCACTTCCAACTTTTATAATTTATAAAAATGGAAAAGAGGTTTGGAGAAAAACAGGCATTGTTGAAGAGGATGAATTTGTAAAAATCTTACAATAAATTTACAATCATATTCGTGTACAGTTATTTATTACCTGCGAAACATTATGGTTTTCTATAGCCTCTTAAAAAGTCCGTAATAGGCATTCTCTTTTTCCCTTCCCATTGTATATCGTTCAATAAAAGGTAACCATTATTGCAAGCAATTTTTGCAAATGTTTTTCCATCTGTAACAAAAGTGCCTGGTTGTTCTATTGGTTTTTCGGTGCTGTTTTGATTATCGATTAAAGTACTGTACAGTTTTACAATTTTTCCATCGATTTTGGTAATAGCACCCGGAAAAGGAGCAAGACCACGTACATGATTATGAATTGATTGAACATTGTTATCCCAATTTATTTCGCAGTCAGTAGTGAAAATTTTTGGTGCATGCTTTATGCTTTGAAACGATCCGATGGTTGTGGCATCGCTTTGAGGTACCGATTGAATGGTTCCATCGACAAGCCCATTCAATGTTTTTACCAATAAATTTGCTCCCACCAACATCATAGTATCATGCAATTCGCCAGCAGTCATATTTTCAGTGATGGCAATTCGGTCTTGTAATAATATATCACCTGTATCAATGGCATGTTGTAATTGGAAAGTGGTTACCCCTGTTTCTTTCTCTCCATTTATGATGGCCCAATTGATAGGGGCGGCACCACGGTATTGAGGCAATAGGGAGCCATGTACGTTTAAAGTTCCCATGGGAGGGAATGACCAAATTTTTTCAGGCAACATTCTAAAGGCTACCACCACTTGCAAGTCAGGTTTCCATTCATTTAAGGCATCGAAAAATTCAGGAGATTTTAGCTTTTCGGGTTGCAATAAAGGTAAATTATGTGCTATTGCAAACTGTTTTACAGCACTTTGTTGCAGCTGCATTCCTCTGCCACCGGGCTTATCGGGGGCTGTAACTACGCCTACAACATTCATTTTAGCTTCCAATAAGGCGCTCAAAGATGCCACTGCAAAAGCAGGAGTTCCCATAAAAACGATCCTAGGTTTTTTGTCCATAGGGCAAAGTTAGTTTATCTGCCATAATTATGTACTTTTGCCCTTTGTGCCCTAGGCGCTTTATTTAAAAAATACAATATGCAACAAGTAACAAAAGGAGATACCATTCAAGTGCATTATCATGGTACTTTAACTAATGGCGAAGTTTTTGATTCTTCAAATGGAAGAGCACCATTAGAATTCGAAGTTGGAAGCGGGATGGTTATTCCTGGTTTTGATAACGGAGTTTTAGGAATGAAAGTAGGTGATAAAAAAACTATTAATATTCCATTTATGGAGGCGTATGGTCCTAAGCAACCAGAAATGATTGTTGAGTTCCCTAAAACACAGTTCCCTCCAGATTTAAATCCAGAAGTAGGTATGGCACTAACTATGAATAATGGTCAGGGTCAACAATTTCAAGTAATCGTAGTTGAGGTAAAAGAGGAAGTAGTTGTATTAGATGCAAATCATGCATTAGCTGGTCAAGATTTAATTTTTGATTTAGAATTAGTAAATATTGACACTCCTTCAAAAATCATCACTGAGTTTTAATTTATTTAAGTATTTATTATTTCAATAGGATACTTTGTATAAATTGTTTAGGCGTTCCAAATTTTTGGAGCGCCTTTTTTATTCGACAAATTCAAATTATCTTCATTCAGCTAACTATACAATAATTCAATAAGAAATATTTATAAAATAATATCTATAAGTCATTTCTTCAATTTAACAACTACTTGATAATATGGAATTAAATGCAATTTCAGTGGCGGAAAGATTCATGCGTTATGTAAAAATTGATACACAAAGTGACCCGAATAGTTTAACATTTCCATCTTCTGGTAATCAAAAAAATCTATCAGAATTATTGGTAGCTGAATTATTGGAAATAGGAATTAAAGATGCTCATTTGGATGAGCATGGCTATGTCATGGCGACAATCCCATCGACTATTCCATCAAATATATCAGCTTCTAATGCCCAACAGGGCGAAAAGAATAACAACTCTATTCCTGTGATTTGTTTTTGTGCTCATGTTGATACTGCGCCTGATTGCAGTGGCACCAATGTAAAGCCCATCCTTCATCAAAATTATGACGGAGCGCCCATTGTATTGCCTGATGACAGCAGTCAAGTAATTACTACAAATCAATATCCATATTTAAAAGAGTTCATAGGGGATATGATCATTACAGCTTCAGGTAAAACATTATTGGGAGCTGATGATAAAGCGGGTGTTACTATTATTATGGAAATGGCGAAATATTTGGTGCAGCATTCCCATATTCAACACGGGGACATTAAAATATTATTTACGCCCGATGAAGAGGTTGGTCGAGGTACTGAAAAATTGGACATCAAAAAGTTAGGAGCAGATTATGGATATACATTAGATGGAGGGGAAATTGGCTGTTTTGAGATGGAAACTTTTAGTGCCGATTATTTAGTATTACATATTGATGGGGTTATTGCCCATCCGGGTGCAGCCAAGGGGGTTATGCAAAACGCCATTAAAGCAGCAGGACATATTATTGCGGCCTTACCACAAAATGAATGGTGTCCCGAACATACTGAAAATAGAGTTGGTTTTATTCACCCAAATCATATTGAAGGTGGTGCTGAAAAAGCTCGTATTGAATTTTTAATACGTGATTTTGATACCCCACAACTAAAAATGCATGCCGATAGGTTATTTCAAATTGCATCCGGTGTTGTGCGTTCCAATGCTAATTTTTCAAATGTTAAGTTGCGTATGGAAATAACTGAACAGTATAGAAATATGAGAGAAGTGTTGGATCATCATCCAGCCATTTCTGAACGCGCAATAAAAGCATATAAAAAAGTTGGCGTGGAGCCTAAAATAAGTCCCATTCGAGGAGGAACTGACGGAAGTCGTATGAGCTTTATGGGATTGCCTACACCTAATATTTTCACGGGTATGCAAGCCATTCATAGCAAGCATGAATGGATAGGTGTTAGAGATATGCTAAAGGCGGTAGAAGTATTGGTAAATTTGGTAGAAATAAATTAACTTTAGAAAATAAATAATAGCATATGTTGTATTTGTTAGATGTTGCTGAAAATAAAATCTCTTTGATTAGTTTATTGCAAAAGGGAGGCTGGATTATGTATCCCTTATATGCATTATTAGTTATCGCCATTTTTGTTTTCATTGAACGTTTATTAGCCATTAAAAAAGCGAGTGCAGTTGATCCGAATTTCATGTCCATCATCAAGGATCATTTGTTGTCAAGCAACACAAGTGCTGCTAAAAGTGTAGCAAAAGGTGCTGATCATCCAGTTGCAAAAATGATTGAAAAGGGATTAATGAGAATTGGAAAGCCTTTAGATGCGATTGAAAAAAGCATGGAAAATGTAGGCCGTTTAGAAATGTATTCCATGGAACGTAATTTAAATATATTGTCATTGGTTGCAGGTATTGCACCAATGTTTGGATTCTTAGGAACCATTGTAGGTATGGTGCAGTTATTTTATGGTATTGCTTCAACAGGAGAGTATACCTTAAACACCATCGCAGGAGGTATTTACACTAAAATGATTACATCCGCAACAGGTTTAATTATTGGATTGATTGCTTATGTTGGCCACAATTATTTGTCAACTCAAATTGATAAAGCAGCCAATAAAATGGAAGTGGCAAGTGCCGATTTTCTAGATATTTTACAAGAAACCACGCATTCCTAATTTAAGAGTATGAATTTAAGAAAGCGATTAAGAGACCAACCCGAAGTGCATACAGGTGCATTGAATGATATATTGTTTATATTATTATTATTCTTTTTGATTGTTTCTACTCTAGCCAATCCCAATGTTATAAAAGTATCTAATCCTAAATCAGCGAGTGATACCAAGGCTAAGCAAACTGTGGTGGTTACCATTGACAAGGATCAGCATTTATTTATTGGTTCAACACCCGTTTTGATAGATTCATTATCAGGTCAATTAAAAACATTTTTAGGCAAGGAAACCGATAAGCCCTCAGTTGTTATCAACGGGGATAGTGTAGCGAATCTTGGGGTGACAATACAGGTGATGCAAATAATTAAACAATTGGGTGCTACACCAGTGGTAGCCGTTGATCCGTCACACTAAAGTTATTATTTATTAACTTTCAAGCTTGCCCTTAACATTCTGTCTTTACCAAACATATCCTGTCTTAATTCGGCATGGTAACCCATTTCATCAAATAAGGCCAGCAATGCTTTTCCTTGGTCATAGTGTAATTCAAAAAATAGTTGACCATTAGGACTTAGATATTGCTTACCTAATCTAGCAATGACGCGATAAAAAATGAGCGGATCTTCATTGGTTACAAATAAGGCAATGCTGGGCTCAAAATTTTTCACTTGCACTTGCATGTTTACATTTTCCTTAAATGGGATATATGGTGGATTGCTAACGATAATATCATAATGATTTGGTAAGTAGGCAGCATTTAAAATATCTTCTTGTAGCCAACTAATTTCGGCATTCAATGTTTTTGCATTTTGTGTTGCCACATTTAATGCAGTTTCGCTGATATCTAAACCCGTTAATAAGCAATTAGGCAATGCCATTTTTAAGGAAATAGGAATGCAGCCTGATCCTGTTCCAATATCTAATATTTGCAATGCTTTTTCTTTTATGGTAGCGTATTCAATAATCCAATCCACCAATTCTTCAGTTTCAGGTCGAGGAATTAATACATTTTCATTGACCAAGAATTCGTTTCCCATAAACCAAGCTTTCCCAGTTATATATTGAATGGGTTTTCCATTTTTCAAAAAATCAACCGCTTCTAAAATTGCAGATTCCTGTCGGGGGTCAAGTTTTGCATCCTTGTTGACTACTTGTTGGATTTGATTCCAGCCAGTGAAATGTTCAAATAAAATAGCCAATAAACTATTTAATTCAATGCTTTCATATTCACTTGCTAACGCTTGTTTGAGGTGCTGCTTTAATGCTTGTAAACTCATACTGCAATGTTACAAATGATTGACCATTATGAGTTAGCTTTGCGCTGTTATTATTTAGCATTATTTAAATGGAACCTTTTTTTTACAATACGATTGAGCAACCTGCTATTGCCGAATTTAAGGATAGAGGCAGTAAGTTTTTAGCGTATAGTTTTCCAGTACAAAATATAGATACCTGTAAAAAACAATTGGCATTGCTAAAAAAAGAGCATCCCAAAGCGGTACATCATTGCTTAGCTTACCGCATTGGAATTGATGGGTCAACTTTTAGGGTAAGTGATGACGGAGAGCCGTCAGGATCGGCAGGAAGGCCTATTCTCGGACAAATTGATAGTAAGCAATTAACCAATATTATGGTGGTTGTTGTAAGGTATTTTGGCGGCACTTTGTTAGGTGTTCCAGGACTCATTAATGCCTATAAAACAGCAACATCACTAGCTTTACAATTATCCCCTATTGTACAAAAGCCAGTTGAAATAACGTACACGCTTTGTTTTGATTATCAAAAAATGAATGAGGTGATGATGGTTGTGAAGTATTATAATTGTTCGGTTGTGGAACAAATTGCACAATTATTTGTGGAGTTAAAAATTGGAATACCCAAGCATCGTCTTGAAGAAGTGTTGAATAAAATGGCTGACTTGCAAGGCGTAACTTTTTCGACAGATTTAAAAGTATAACAAAGGAGAATAAAAATTACGCGACTTTAGTGGAGGCAGTTTTTTAATAGGTGTAAAATCCTTTACCCGTTTTTACGCCTAAATTTCCTTCTTTAACCATATGAATGAGTAATGGGCAAGGTGCGTATTATCATCTTTGAATCCTTCATGCATAATGTCTAAAATGTTTTTGCAAACATCAAGACCTATATAATCAGCTAGTTGCAAAGGTCCCATTGGGTGTGCCATACCAAGTTTCATAATTTGATCAATGGTAGCGGCATCGCTAATTCCTTCAGAAAAAGCAATGATGGCTTCGTTTATCATGGGCATTAAAATTCGATTTGCAATAAACCCTGGCGCATCTTTTACAACACATGGAATTTTATCAATCGTTTTTGTTAGTTCAACTATGGTATGGGTGGTGACTTCATCTGTTTTAGCACCGTTTATAATTTCTACTAATTTCATAACAGGCACGGGGTTCATGAAATGCATGCCTATCACTTTGTTAGGTCTATTCGTAACAGCGGCTAATTCAGAAATTGATATGGAGGAAGTATTGGTTGATAAAATACAATGCTCATTTGCAAATTCATCCATTTGCTTAAAAATATCTTTTTTGATAGCACTGTTTTCAGTGGCTGCTTCAATCACTAAATCAACATCGGATAATCCTGATGCAATGGATTGAAAGGTTGAAATGCGCAAAAGGGATTGTTCTTTGTCAGTTTGACTTATCATTCCTTTACTTATTTGACGATCCAAATTTTTTGATATGGTATTCAAAGCTTTTTCCAAAATGGAGGCATTGGTATCAATCAAATGTACCTTAAACTGTTTTTGAGCAAACACATGCGCAATGCCATTTCCCATTGTTCCAGCGCCAATTACGGCAACTGTCTTTATTAAATTTTGCATGATGCTATGTTAAAATTAGTTTTTGGATTTAAAGTCCCCTCTTTTCCATGAGTTGATAAAGCTTTTCCAAGCGGCAGGATTCAAAATATTCATTGGAGGTAATTGTCCTGAATAGTAGTATTTCGATGCTTGGTTTGTAAGGGATGCGCCAACAGCTTCTTTTCCATCGCGAGGTAAACTTGCAAGAATAATTCTTTTTTGAGCTTCGCTTGTATTTTTTCTAGCTGTTTCGTATAAGTCGTCGTCCACTTTAGCATTCACAAAGTCTCGCTCAAATTGCGCACGCGTAGGTCGAGGTTTTAAAATGGTTGCTGGTAAAAAATTAGTATCATTTACCATTAATTGAATAACACTATATTGGTTACCCTCTAAGTTGGCAGGTATTGAAATGACACGGTCTTTAAAGCCAATACATGTAAAAATGATTTTTTCGCCTTTATTTACTGCAATTGAAAATACCCCATCATTATTGGTGATAGTACCTCTACCTTTTTTATTCACTACAACACTAGCAAAAGGGATTGCTTTTAAGCTATCAGCCGTCATGACAACTCCATATAACTGTACCACTGAATCACGGTAAATATTTGGACTATTAGCCGTTGCAAGTTGCGAAAAAGCATTTTGACTTAAAAAGCTAAAAAGTACAATAATGGGTAATAAAATTGATTTTTTCATGACAGCACAAATTTAAGCGAGATGGTTCAAATTTTTGCGAAAATAAGCCCTGCATCAGTTAACTTTGTATCTGTTTTAAACATTTTAACAAAAACTTCAAAAATGACAGCAGCAGACATACTAAAAGCATTAAGTAACGTGCAAGAGCCTGATTTAGGAAAGGACTTGGTGACTTTGAATATGATACAGGATATCAAAATTGAGGGGCTTAATGTGAGTTTTACAATTGTGCTAACAACTCCGGCATGTCCAATGAAGGACTTAATGAAAAATGCTTGTGAAAATGCAATTAAATTACTTGTCAATAAAGAGGCGATCATAACAGTAGGCTTTACTTCAAATACCACTTCACTTCGTAAAACAGATGATAAAATTTTATCGAAAGTAAAAAATATCATTGCTGTTGTGAGTGGTAAAGGAGGTGTTGGAAAAAGTACTGTTTCGGCTAACCTTGCACTAGCATTAGCTGAGGGCGGTGCAAAAGTGGGGTTGATGGATGCTGATATTTATGGCCCAAGCGTGCCCATCATGTTTGGTGTTAGAGGTCAACGACCCTTAATGAAAGATGAGAATGGAGAAGGCATTATTATACCCATTCAAAAATTTGGAATTAGTTTAATGAGTATTGGATTGCTTGTTGATGAAAAAGACGCAGTTGTTTGGAGAGGTCCAATGGCCAGCAGTGCGATTAGACAATTCATTACAGACGTGGATTGGGGAGAATTAGACTACTTAGTGATAGATATGCCGCCAGGTACTGGTGATATTCATTTAACCATTATGCAAACAGTGCCTGTAACAGGTGTTGTGATTGTAACCACACCTCAGACGGTGGCATTAGCCGATGCGAAAAAAGCAATTGCGATGTTTGGACAAGCGAATGTAAAAGTTCCTATTATAGGGTTGGTTGAAAATATGGCTTATTTTACTCCTGCTGAATTGCCGAATAATAAATATTATTTATTTGGTAAGGAGGGCGGAAGAAATTTAGCTTCCGAATATGACCTTCCATTTCTTGGACAAGTGCCATTGGTACAATCCATCAGAGAAGGCGGTGACGCAGGTGTGCCTGCCATGGTAGGAGAGGATGAGATTTCTAAAAATGCACTGAGAGAAGTTGTTTCAACAGCCGTTCGTCAAATTGCGATTCGAAATGCCAATTTGCCAAAAACACAAACCATTTCAGTTGCACAATAAATAGCTATGTCAAAAAAAATAATTATTGCAATTGATGGATTTTCTTCCTGCGGCAAGAGTACATTAGCAAAGGCCTTAGCTACTAAACTAGAATATGTATTTATTGATACAGGTGCCATGTACCGTTCAATAGCTTTATATTTTATGCGAAATAATATTGCTTTTCATGACCAAGCAGCTATTGAAAGCGCTTTGCTTAATATTAAATTACATTTTGAATTTAATAGCCTTACACAAAAAAGTGACATTTATTTAAATAATGAGAATGTAGAAAGCTTAATTCGCGAAATGAAGGTTAGTTCAAAAGTGAGTGAGGTTGCAGCCATTGCAGCTGTTAGAGATTTTGCTGTTGCGCAACAACAGGCAATGGGAATTGACAAGGGAATTGTTATGGATGGTAGAGATATTGGTACGGTTGTATTTCCGCAAGCTGAGTTAAAGTTATTTGTAACTGCGGACCCCTTGATTAGAGCAAATCGTCGATTACTAGAGTTGAAAGCAACGGATCCAAATATAACTTTAGAAGAAGTCACCGAAAATTTACAGCATAGGGATTTAATTGATAGTACAAGGGAGCATAGCCCTCTTAAACAAGCTGACGATGCGTTGGTTTTAGACAATAGCCATATAACCAAAGAACAACAATTTGAAATAGCATTGCAATGGGCAAAGGAAAGAATTGGTTAATCTTCAATCCACTCATTAATTAATTTTTCAAGTTCGTCTTGCTTTCCAAAGTAAGTAGCAATTTTTTGAATAGCAGATTCTACTACTGCATCAGGACAACTAGCACCACTTGTCATTAAAATTTTAACTATCGATTTTTTGGGAATGTAGTTATTTACCTTAACTGCATTTTTTGTTTTCCAGTCATTAGAAATAATTTCATTTTCATTAATAATTTTACTTGAATCATCAATGAAATAAGTGGGCAGTTTTTGTTCACATAATTCAACTAAATGCGAACTGTTACTACTATTTTTCCCACCCATTACAATCGCTAAATCAGCTTCGGTTTCTAATAATCCTATAACAGCTGACTGGTTATCATTGGTGGCATAGCAAAGCGTATCCCTAGTTTCAGCGAAATGAGCTTCAATTTTTTCACCACCATATTTCTCAATCATCACATTTTTCAAATAATCTGAAATGGCTTGGGTGTCTGTGGCTAATTGTGTGGTTTGATTGACAACACCTATTTTGTCTAAATCCAATTTTGGATTAAATCCATTAGAGTATCTTTTTGCAAAATGCTGTTCAAAATCCTCATCCGATAGTTTCCCCAGAATATAGGCCCCTAGCATTTTAGTTTCATGCATGTCATTAACAATCAGGGTTGGGGTGTTGGAGGCGGCGTGTGAAAATGTAGCTCTTGTTTCTTCATGTTTTGGTTTACCATGAATAATTATGGAATAACCTTTTTTCGCGATTTGCTCACTACGATTCCAAACCTTTTCTACAAAGGGGCAAGTGGTATTGTATTTTTGAATTTCAATTCCTTTGTCATTAATAATTTTTTCTAATTCCAACGTCGTTCCAAAAGCTGGAATCATAACTACGTCATTTGAATTTAATTCGTCAAGCGGTATAATGGAATTTCCATTTGTATCATGTAAAAACTGAACTCCTTTTTGAATTAAATCGGCATTTACTTGTGGGTTGTGAATCATTTCACTTAATAAGTATATTCTTTTGCCTTGATTTTCTTCAATTGTTTTATAAGCAATATTAATTGCGTTTTCTACGCCATAGCAAAATCCAAAATGCCTAGCTAAATAAAACTGAACGGTACCTAAGTCAAGTAAGGTTGGACTAAAATCCTTTTTTAGTTTATCGTCTGCTTTTCTTTTTTGCTTAATAGCAGTAATCAATGGACTTCGATAGCCAGTAGGCACCTCAAATTGCTTCATCTTGTCAACTATTTAAGTTTGTTCAGGACAAAAGTACAATAAAATACGGCTTCCTTGCATGTGGGACTTATCTTTGCGGCATGCATTATGTATCTGTTGAAGGCCTCACAAAAAGTTATGGAATAACCCCATTATTTAAGGGTATCAGTTTTAATATCAATGAAGGTGACCGTATTGCCTTAATTGCCCGTAATGGGGTTGGGAAAAGCACATTGTTACGTATTTTATCGGGTAAGGAGCATCCCGATGCCGGCACTTGTAAAATTCACAAGGACGTTCACTTAGTAATGTTTGAACAAGAGCCTCAGTTTATTGAAACGGCTACGGTTACGCAAAATTTGTTTAATCAAGACCATCCTACTATGAAAGCTATTAGTAATTACGAAATGGCTATGGAGTCGGAGGATGAAGATTTGATTACGAATGCAATTATGGAAATGGAGGAAAATAATGCATGGGATTTTGAGTCAAAAGTAAAAACTATTTTAACGCAATTAAATATCCACCACTTAGAACAGCCAGTAGCTAAATTAAGTGGCGGTCAGCGTAAAAGGGTGTCTTTGGCTAAAACTTTAATTCAAATCGGATTTGAACCTAAGCATGTTTTGTTATTAATGGATGAGCCTACCAATCATTTGGATTTAAATATGATTGAGTGGTTGGAGAATTATTTAGAACAAGAAAAAGTGACTTTATTATTAGTGTCGCATGATAGATATTTTTTGGAAGCGGTAACAGATGAAATATGGGAATTAGAAAGAGAAAAATTATACAGCTATAAAGGTGATTATGAAAATTATTTAGAGAAAAAAGCGGCACGTATTGAATCTGAGTTGGCGAGTATTGACAAAGCAAAAAATACATTTAGGAAGGAGCTAGAATGGATGCGTAAGCAACCTAAGGCTAGAACGACTAAAAGTAAAAGTAGACAGGATAATTTTTATGAAGTAGAAGCAAAGGCGAAGCAAAAAATTGAAGATACCAATTTGCAATTGGATATGAAAATGACGCGCCTAGGGGGTAAAATTATTGAAGCTAAAAAAGTATATAAATCCTATGGTGATTTGGTCGTATTAAAAGGGTTTGATTATACATTTAGCAAGGGTGAACGTATTGGTATCGTGGGAAAAAATGGAGTAGGTAAAAGTACTTTCCTTCAAATATTGCAAGGCATTACGGAGCCAGATAGTGGTAAAATTAATGTGGGAGAGACTATTGTTTTCGGACATTTTAGTCAAGAAGGGCTGGTCTATAAAAAGGACATGCGTGTTATTGAATATTTGAAAACTTTTGCTGAGCAGTTTCCATTAGCAAGTGGTGGTTCATTAAGTGCCGCTCAATTTTTAGAATTGTTTTTATTCACCCCCGACAAGCAGTACACCTATTTAAGTGCATTAAGTGGAGGGGAGAAAAAAAGGTTACAATTATTAACCATACTATTTAAGAATCCCAACTTCTTAATCCTGGATGAACCTACGAATGACTTGGATTTGCCAACCTTGGCGGTATTAGAGCAATTTTTATTGGACTATGCAGGTTGCGTATTGTTGGTATCTCACGACCGATATTTTATGGATAAGCTAGTTGACCACTTGTTTATATTCGAAGGAGATGGTGTAATTCGAGATTACCCTGGTAATTATACTCAGTTTAGAATACTTGAAAAATCAAAGCAAAGTTATGCATCGGTGAGCTCTGATATCACTACTTCAAAAGCAAATGCAACTGTGGTAAGTGAAAAAAGTACGGATACAACACCGGCAGTTGTTGAGAAAAAAGCTGTTGAGAAAATGTCCTACAAAGAAAAGCTTGAATTAGAGACTTTGAATAAAAATATGCCTGAATTAGAGGCTAAGAAAAATGAGCTTACTGAAAAATTAAATGATCCGGCTTTAAATTATGAAGAGATTATTTCCTACAGTGAAAAGCTTGCAAAAATCAATAATGAGCTTGAAATAGCTGAATTAAGGTGGTTGGCTTTGAGTGAAAAAGAATAACATATAGATTGAAAATGAGGCCTAAGTATAAATTAAATGAGGCCTAAGTAATTTCTTATCTAATACGATTGGTTTTAATATTGAATATATTATTTCACTATTAAACCTAACATCATGAAACCAATTGAAAGAATCGCCATCTATCTTCAGTTCAAGACCATCTCTCCACATTCATTTGAAAGGAACATTAATTTGTCAAATGGGTATTACGCAAAACAGCTTAAAAATTTAGGCTCAGTAGGCTCAGACATCTTGATTAAAGTGCATAATCATTATCCAGATTTAAATATTTTATGGGTATTAACTGGCGATGGGCAAATGATTGCCGAAAGTGATAGTAATGGCTCTATTTCAAATAATGAAGATTATCCAATGCGCTATATTTCCGATAATAAGAAACTTAAATTATTGGAATCCGATTTAGAAAAATTGAATGTAGTCATAAAGGATAAAGAAAAAATCATAGGCCTTTATGAATTTATGCTAAATAATAATCAGCAGACTACAACCATCGCTGATATGAGATAGCGTATAAATTTGGTATAATTTTTTAAGTGCAAATATTTTTTGCTAAACATACAAATGCCTCGTATTTACGAGGCATTTGTATTATAAAATTTATTGTAAAAATCGATTAGCAATTAAACGATTGAACAATTAGAATTATGCATAGGAAGCAACTGGTTCGCAGGTACATACTAAATTTCTGTCACCATGCGTATTGTTAACCCTTGCTACAGTTGGCCAGAATTTGCTTTCTTGAACATAAGGAAGCGGGAAGGCTGCAGTTTGTCTTGAGTATGCATGCTTCCATTCATCACTACAAATCACTTTTTGTGTATGAGGTGCATTTTTTAATGGGTTATCTATTTTGTCCAGTTGGCCATTTTCGATGGCTTTAATTTCGTGATAAATACCAATTAATGCATCGCAGAATCTATCTAGTTCTCCTTTATCTTCACTTTCAGTTGGTTCAATCATAATTGTTCCAGCTACCGGGAAACTCATTGTTGGAGCATGGAATCCATAATCAATTAAACGCTTTGCAACATCCTCGGCTTCAATACCTGCAGTTGCTTTAAAGGGTCTCAAATCAATGATGAATTCGTGTGCGCATGTTCCATTCTTTCCTGCATATAAAATGGTGTAGCATTTTTCCAATCTTGACTTCATGTAATTAGCATTCATGATCGCATAGGCTGTAGAAAGTGTCAAACCTTCTGCACCTAACATTTTAATGTAGGCATAGCTGATTAATAATATACTTGCAGAACCTAATGGAGCTGCACTCACTGCGTTGGCACCGTCACCATTATAGTTATGTCCTGGTAAGAACGGAGCCAATTTATCATTTACGCAAATTGGGCCCATGCCAGGTCCACCACCACCGTGAGGAATAGCAAATGTTTTGTGCAAGTTTAAGTGACATACATCGGCACCAATATTACCAGGGCTTGTTAAACCAACCTGTGCATTCATGTTCGCACCGTCCATATAAACAAGTCCTCCTAAATCATGAATCGTTTGACAAATGTCAATAATAGTTTCTTCAAATACACCATGCGTACTAGGATAGGTAACCATTAAGGCACCTAGGTTATCCTTATGTAATTCAGCTTTCGCTTTTAAGTCTGCAAAATCAATATTACCTGCCTCGTCACATGCCACAACAACTACTTTAAAACCAGCCATTACAGCGCTTGCAGGGTTTGTACCATGGGCACTAATTGGAATTAATACAATATCTCTATTAGGCTCCTTTCTTGCTTGGTGGTAAGAGCGAATCGTTAATAATCCTGCGTATTCACCTTGGGCACCACTATTTGGCTGTAAGCTACAAGCAGTAAATCCTGTTGTTTCACATAAATAGGTACTCAACTCTTTTGCTAATTCTTGATAACCTTTTGTTTGATGACTTGGCGCAAATGGATGTATGCCACCAAATTCAGGCCAACTAACAGGAATCATTTCAGTAGCAGCATTTAATTTCATGGTACAGCTACCTAAGCTAATCATACTTGTGTTTAAAGAAAGGTCTTTATTCTCAAGTTGCTTTATGTAACGCATCATTTGCGTTTCGCTATGGTGTGTATTAAATACAGGGTGTAATAAATATTTTGAAGTTCTTAATAATCCAGCTTGTATGCTTGCATTTTTCACACTTGCATTTTGTGCCGCTACTTTTTTACCAGTTAGTTTTTCAAATAAGCCAACAATCGCATCAACATCAGCAGCTGAACTTGTTTCGTCAAGCGTAATGGTAATACCGCCATCATTCAGATAATTGAAATTAATATTTGCTTCAGTAGCTAACTGCTTTATTGCGCTTGCATCAAATCCATTTACAAATAAAGTATCAAAGTAATTTGTGTTAGATTGTTGCAATCCTAATGATTGTAATTGTTGATCCAAACTTTGTGTTAAGCCATGTACTTTTTCAGCAATCTTTTTGATACCTGCTGGCCCATGATATACAGCATACATAACCGCCATATTAGCTAGCAATGCTTGTGCAGTACAAATATTGGAGGTTGCTTTTTCTCTTTTAATATGTTGCTCACGCGTTTGTAAGGCCATTCTTAAGGCACGGTTACCTTGTGCATCAACGCTTACACCAATCAAACGACCAGGCATTCCTCTTTTGAATTCATCCTTTGTTGCAAAATACGCCGCATGCGGTCCACCAAATCCCATTGGTACGCCAAAACGTTGTGTGTTACCAACGGCAACATCAGCGTTTAATTCACCTGGGCTTTTTAATAAGGTTAATGCTAAAATATCGGCAACTAAAATCACCAATCCACCTACTTGGTGCACTTGGTTAATAAAACTTTCATATTCTTCAATACTGCCTTTGCTATTTGGATATTGCAAAATAGCGCCAAAGTAACTATTGTCAATGGTAGTTGATGCAAAGCTTCCTTCCACTAATTGAATACCTATTGGGTTTGCTCGTGTTGATAATACATCCTTGGTTTGTGTGAAAATATGATGATCAACAAACAATTTTGGTTGCGTGATATTATCTGATTTGTTTACATGGTTAAAAATCATTGCCATGGCTTCGGCAGCTGCAGTTGCTTCGTCTAATAAAGAAGCATTTGCAATAGGGAGTCCTGTTAAGTCTGATACCATGGTTTGGTAATTCAATAAACTCTCTAAACGACCTTGCGCGATTTCAGCTTGGTACGGAGTATATTGTGTATACCAACCTGGATTCTCAAAAATATTTCTCAGAATAACACTTGGCGTAATGGTACCATAGTACCCTTGTCCAATAAAATTTTTGGCAATAATATTTTTCGCACCAATAGCTTTAATCGATTGCAGCATTTCAAACTCTGATAAGCCAGCTGGAATGTTCATTGGCTTTTTTAATCGAATATTATTGGGAACTGTTTTTTCAATTAATTCATTTAATGATTTTGCGCCAATGCTCGCTAACATTTTTTGGGTGTCGGCATCATTTGGGCCAATATGTCTTTTGATAAACTCTGCACCGCTCGTACTTGATTGCAACATAAAAGGAGGTTTTAAATGGCCACAAAGATACTTAATAATCAATGGCTAAGGAAGCCTTTTAAAGTGATTGGGGAAAGCTTGTGGATGACAGGCAAATGTGTTAGATTTGAGCTATGATTGACCCTTCTGTTGAACATTTATACGAAACCCCTGCCCCAGAGATACTCAAAAAGTTCCAAAACTTTTTGAAGAGGGTGGATAAGCGCGTTATTTTAAAGCAGCTACCGGAATTGCATGAAGTAGCATTTGAAAAAATTGATTGCTTGGATTGTGCTAGATGTTGCAAAAATTATTCTCCTCGTTTTAAAATGCCAGATATTAAAAGAATCAGTAAGGCCATGGGAATGAAGGAAGTGGCATTTATTGAAAAATATTTATCTATGGATAACGAGGGGGACTATGTAGTTAAAACAAAGCCCTGCCCATTTTTAGATGCAGATAATAGATGTAGTATTTATGATTACAGGCCTTCGGATTGTGAGCGATTCCCTTACACGGACGA
The DNA here is from genome assembly GCA_039798645.1 of Bacteroidota bacterium. Taxonomy (GTDB): domain Bacteria; phylum Bacteroidota; class Bacteroidia; order Chitinophagales; family Chitinophagaceae; genus Sediminibacterium. The sequence continues at coordinate 417 of JBDKFR010000165.1, read as the reverse complement.
GGACGTTTTTTTTAAAAGAGATAAAATTACCATGAAGAATGCAGAATTTTGTCCTGCGGTGCATGATGTAATGATTGGCTTATTGGCGAAATAATTAGTATTCCATTTTCCTTAAACTTGGTGCTTTAAACCAAGTTGTGAATACGACTAGTAAAGTCATAGAGCCGCCGAAAATGACAGATGGAATTACACCCATTAATTTAGCAGCAACGCCACTTTCAAATTGACCTAATTCATTACTACTATTAATGAACATGGAGTTTACACTCATGACCCTGCCACGCATATGGTCGGGTGTTTTTAATTGTACAATAGTGCCTCTTACAATCATGCTAAAGCCATCTAAAATTCCACTTAATACTAAAGCGGCAAACGATATCCAAAATATTTTTGATAATGCAAATACAATAATACAAA
>JBDKFR010000164.1:0-4158 GCA_039798645.1 Bacteroidota bacterium | reverse complement strand
AATAATTTCTCTGTCAAGGTCGTCTTACCAGCATCTGGGTGAGAGATGATCGCAAAGCTTTTTCTTCGGTTAATTTCTTTTTCGTACTTCATTATAATATTGTTCCTTACTTCCTTTTAATTGCATCTTATTAAAAATGGCCCGCATTCAAAATCATTTGAAGCACGAGCCATTCTGTATTTTATTCCAAGCTAGTTAGATATCAATTGCTTCGCCATAAGCAGCAGCAGTTGCTTCCTTCAAGCCTTCACTCATTGTTGGGTGAGGATGAATTGCATTTAAAATTTCATGCGCAGTGGTTTCTAATTTACGAGCTACTACTGCTTCAGCAATCATTTCAGTTACATTCATTCCAATCATATGGCATCCTAAGAACTCGCCATATTTTGCATCAAAGATTACTTTCACAAAACCTTCTGTGGCACCCGCTGCAGAAGCTTTACCGCTTGCTACAAATGGGAACTTACCAACTTTGATTTCATATCCTGCTTCCTTCGCTGCTTTTTCTGTATAACCTACACTAGAGATTTCAGGAATACAGTAAGTACATCCTGGAACATTATTGTAGTCAATTCCTTCTGGCATATGTGCATGCTTCTTTTCCATGTATGCAATATGTTCTGCAGCATTGATACCCTCTTTTGCAGCCACGTGCGCCAATGCTTGGCCAGGTGAACAATCCCCAATGGCATAAATACCTGGAACAGCTGTTTGTTGAAACTTATCAACTACGACTCTTCCTTTGTCTACTTTGATTCCGTTTTGTTCTAATCCAATATTTTCGATATTCGCAACTACACCAGCAGCGCTTAAAAGTACATCTGCTTCGATTGTCATAGTTGTACCATCTGATTTTTTAACCAATGCTTTCACACCTGCACCAGATGTATCCACTGACTCAACAGATGCGTTGGTCATGATCTCAATACCTTGTTTCTTATATTGCTTTTCTAATTCCTTAGAAATATCTTCGTCTTCTACTGGAACAATTCTTGGAGCGAACTCAACAATCGTCACTTTTGTACCCATGCTATTGTACACATAAGCAAACTCAACACCTATCGCACCACTTCCTACAATGATCATGCTCTTTGGTTGTTGTTCCATCACCATCGCTTCTCTATAACCCATTACTTTTTTACCATCTTGCTTTAAGTTTGGTAATTCTCTTGAACGACCTCCTGTTGCAAGTACAATATATTTTGTATCGATTACTTGTGTTGTACCATCCGCAGCTTTTACTTCTACTTTGCCTTTTGAATGTACTTTACCGTAACCCATAATCACATCAATCTTATTCTTTTTCATTAAGAACTGAACACCTTTGCTCATCTTATCCGCTACGCCACGGCTACGTTTTACCACTGCGCCAAAATCATGATTCACGCCTGTTGTAGTGATACCATAATCTGCACTATGCTTTACATAATCATACACTTGTGCACTCTTGATCAATGCCTTAGTTGGGATACAACCCCAGTTTAAACAAACTCCACCCAAGCTTTCTTTTTCGATCACAGCCACTTTTAAGCCTAATTGAGAAGCACGAATAGCAGCAGGATATCCACCAGGACCACTACCAATAACGATTACGTCGTATGCCATATAGTTCTATTTTAAGTGTTTATTAGGGTGCGAAAATACCCCGAAAAAGGCAAATGAAAAAACAAATGATCAACTATTCAAAGAAAACACGCACCATCTGGAAAAACCACTTATTGTCGTTCGGACGTTGCTTACTAGACTGGTTTTCGTCGTATTTACTCAAACCGAATAAACCCGCCATATTGCCCCCTCTCACTGCAATCTCTAAATAGCCAGCAGAGTTAAACCAAGCCATCTTATCGGCCACAGGAACGGATCCGTAGTTTTGGCTTAAGACTTCAATGGTCTCATTACGGGTAAATACAATCTTAAAGGACCTGCCCTTGGCATGAAAATCAAACTCTTCCTTGCGGATATTCACCACCACATTCTCAAACTGGTCGATGAATAAAATTTGCCCCTCCATCCAATCTGGCCCCAAAGTAGGTTGCATTGGATAAATCTCTTGAATGGTATCGGTTCTTTCCCCCGCTTCCTCCAAACTTCCAGAAGCAAAAAAATACGCAATGGCTTCTACCACTCGCTCGGTCATTTGAATGAAAGTACCAGCCCCTTTACAATCGATTCTAACAATTTCTTTAGGCTTCAAACCCAGCATCATGGTTAAAAAGCCATTGTCTGGTGTAATAAAATAATGCCCATTGTAGTGGGCAAATAATAAATGATCAGTAGGATAATGAAACGCATTCACCATCACCACATGCACCGTGCCAGCAGGATAATACTTGGCAGCATTGTTAAAAATATAGGCGCCTTGTTGGTAATTCTTACTCGATAAATAATGCGTGATATCTGCAATGACACAGCCTGGAATCGTTGACAAAATTTGCCCTTTAACAGCACCAATGATAAAATCCTCTTGGCCAATATCAGATGTTAAAGTTATTAATGGCATATTTAAACAATAACGTAATAATGAACGAGTTATTATGCCAAAACACTATTTAATCAGCTGCCCATTTTTAAAGAAAAAATTGAATGTCAATTTATCCGCCAAGCCAGGGAAAAACTTATTCATAAAAACGGCACGTTTGCCTGTAAAAGTCAGTACCAAAGTGCGTTTACGCTTTTCAATTGCATGGATGATATGCCCAGCACATTCCTCGGAAGACATCATTTCCCCCTCGTCCATCGGCGACTCCCCTTGCGATTTGGCATCCTTATTCAATGCCGCATTGCGGATATTGGAACTTGTAAAACCTGGACATACCCACATCACATGGGTGCCAGTATGTAATAGCTCGGTTTTGATGGATTCTAGCCAGCCATTTAGGGCATATTTAGACGCAGAATAGCCGCTTCTTCCAGGTAACCCACGATATCCAGCTATAGAAGACACGCCCACAATCACCCCCTTTTGCTTCAAGATAGCCGGCAAAGCCGCCTTAGTGGTGTACACCGTACCCCAAAAGTTGATATCCATCACTTGTTTCAAGGTTTCGGTGGTGGTTTCCGTGATTAAAGCCCTCATGCTGATTCCTGCGTTGTTGATCAAAATATCGATCTGTCCCCAAGTACTTATGACATCAGCAATAAATTGTTCACATTCTTGTTCTTTACTAACATCTACCCCTTTCAAAAATAAAGATGCACCAGGATGCTGTACTTGCAATTGATGTAATTTTTCTTGGCTTCTTCCGCAGGTAGCAACTTTTGCCCCCATGGCTAGAAACTGCTCTACCAAAGCCTTTCCGATGCCATCAGACCCTCCCGTTATGACCACTACTTGATTGTTGAATACAGACATAAAAATGCGTTTGTACAAAAGTAATTGTTATTTGAAGATGAACCACTTAGGAGCAATTTTGGGGAAATAAAGTTTCCTTTTTATTTGTTTTAATTCAATTAATCCCTATTTTTGCACTCCTCAAAAGGGAAACGGGTTAGAATTGGTAGCTCAGTTGGTAGAGCAATACACTTTTAATGTATGGGCCCTGGGTTCGAGTCCCAGCCAGTTCACAAAGCTTGTCACGAAAGTGACAGGCTTTTTTGTTTTAAGGACGTGTCGAAAGCCACGAAGTGGTAAAATTGAAGCATTGGCTGTGTTAATAGCTTGCTATTATAAGCAGACAAGGATTCAATTTGAACGAGCGAAGCGAGTGCTTTCGTAAACAGACGAGAAGCAAAAAAGCCAACGAAACGCGAAGCGATTCGTTGAAAAACTTTGAGTAAGGACGCCATTTAGGGAAGTCGTTCGAGCGAAGCGAGAACGACAATCCCTTTATCTAATTAAAGGATTTAGGGAGGTCAGAGAAGTGTAACGAAGCCGACAATCCCTCAAAACAAAAACTCCGAAATCATAAAGGAATCGGAGTTTTTTTATGCCTTTGTGGCACGCCTCTGTGGTCTTTTGTACTGTTTTGTATGGCTCGGTTACTTCTTTACAAATGGAAAATTTCTTCCAATTTTTCTCATAATTCTTTCCATCATTTCACTAGCATTTGACCAAGCTTGCTCGTTCATTTCCTTATAAAACCTCCAGGCTAGTTCACCGTCTTTAACTCCATAAATTTGCATTGTAAGTCCACCACTTCCTACGTTTTTATTTACTCC
>JBDKFR010000163.1:0-49586 GCA_039798645.1 Bacteroidota bacterium | reverse complement strand
CAGCTAATCCAGCGCCGATTGCGGCAACACTTCCTACTACCATTTTTTTACGTTTTAATTGTTATTGAAAAAAATCTTTAATTATTTATTAATGATGAGCCGCTCCTTCATGTGCCTCGTGATGATGTTCCTCAGTTGCCATTCCAATATACATTGCTGCTAACATGGTAAAGATGAAGGCTTGCAAAAATGCAACCAACAACTCAATCATACCAATAAACACTGCGAAAGGAACTGCAATTGCAGAAGCAAAAACCGTTTTGAATATGAAGATTAAACAAATCAAACTTAATACTAGAATGTGGCCTGCAGTAATGTTCGCAAACAAACGAATCATTAATGAAATAGGCTTTGTAAATACACCAATTAATTCGATTGGTGCTAAGAACAACTTCATGCTCCAATGCATACCTGGCATCCAGAAAATGTGTTCCCAGTAACTTTTATTAGCACTCAAATTCACAACGATAAATACACAAACTGCCAATGTCATAGTGAAGGCAATATTACCACTCACATTCGCACCTCCCGGGAAGAAAGGAATTAAACCCAAAAAGTTATTCGTTAATATCAAAAAGAAAATGGTCAATAAGAAAGGCATGTATTTGCCTGCTTTCTTTGCGCCAATATTTGGTATAGCCACTTCATCTCTTACAAATAAAATGATTGGCTCCATGAATGATTGTAATCCTTTAGGTGCCGTCTTAACACCTGTTTTTTTATAAGCAGCTGCTGAACTTAACAACACCACTAATAAAATGAAAACAGAAATAAATAAGCTTGCTACGTTTTTTGTAATAGATAAATCCCAAAGTTGTTTACTTGCTTCCTTATCTAAATTACCATTTGCGTCAACAATCTTTGTTTTGCCTTCAATTAATTTATAATCAAAGTTGCCTTTATAAACAACAGGCTCATGATGCTCGTTTACGAATTTTTCAGAAGAGAAAACTTCGAATCCTTTTGATGTTTTTAATATTACTGGCAAGTGAATAGAATTGTGACCCCATAAATGCCAACTATGATCATCCTTAATGTGTTCAAGAATTGTCTCCGTAACATTAAAGCTACCTTCTTCATTTTCTTTGCCCTCTTTTGCATGTTCAACCGCACCAACTTCCATGTGGACTTGATTCGTATCTGCATTTGCAACAGTATCTTCTGCCAAGTTATTGGCATATACACTCGTTGAACACAATACAACCATTAGGCTGAAACTCGCTACCAGTAATGTTTTAAATCGTAAAAAAGACATGATATGCTCAAAATTTGCGGCAAAGATAGGAATAAAGCAGTTGAAATTGTGCTTTTTTTAATAGAAACTTGGGCGCAAATTTAAAAATACAAATTGTTGTATCTTATTGAAAACCAACTAGTTGAAAAAATAGAGTTTATTTTTTTTCTGCAAACTGCATTTCGTTCAATGCAGTGTAAAAACCACCCAATTGTAATAACTCCTGATGAGTGCCCATTTCGACAATCTCTCCTTTATCTAAAACAATGATTTTATCTGCTTTTCGAATGGTGGAAAGGCGATGCGCAATCACAATTGAAGTTCGTCCTTTAATGAGTGTTTCTATGGCATGTTCAATTAATAATTCACTATCGGTATCTATCGACGAAGTCGCTTCATCTAAAATTAAGATGGAAGGATTGTATAAAAGTGCACGTATAAAACTCAATAATTGTCTTTGTCCAAGACTCAGCGTGGCCCCTCTTTCCATAACATGATAATCATATCCACCTGGCAATTGCATAATAAAATCATGCATACCAATCATCTTCGCAGCATCTTGCACCTGCTTCTTTGTAATATTTGTATTTCTTAAAGTAATATTATCATAAACGGAGCCAGAAAATAAAAACACGTCTTGTAAAACAACCCCTATGGAAGCCCTTAAACGATTTAAAGAATAGTTTTCAATTGGATGATCATCTAATATAATCTCACCAGATTGGTAAGAATATAATCTGTTCAAAATACTAATGATGGAAGTTTTACCACTCCCTGTATGTCCCACTAATGCAATGGTTTCACCTGATGCAATTTTAAAATCAATTCCTTTCAATACCCAATTTGATTCATCATATGCAAAGTGTACATTTTTGAATTCAATTTTTCCGTGAATAATCGCAGGTTCATACTTCCCTGGATCTAATGTTACATCTTCATTGTCTAAAACTTTAAACACACGTTCTGCTGCAACCATACCCATTTGGAGTACATTGAATTTATCTGCAATCATCCTTAATGGTCTAAATATTTGATTCAGAAATAAAATAAAAGCAACCAACAATCCAGCATCCAATGACTGACCAGCGACCCACCAAACAATTAAGCCAATACTTAAGGCTAATACCACTTCTACTACTGGAAAAAAAACGGAGTAAGCAAATATGGCTTTAATGTTTGCCAACTTGTGCTTTTCATTAATTTTTTCAAATTTTTGCATTTCCTTTTCTTCTGCCGCAAAAGCTTGCACCACTTGCATACCTGAAATATGTTCTTGCACAAAAGCATTTAATGCAGCCACTGCATTTCTTACTTGAATAAAACTTTTATTGACACTTTCTTTAAAAAAATAAGTTGCAATTAATATGATTGGAAATGGAATTAAGCAGATCAAAGTTAATTTCCAATTGATAAAAAACATAGTAGTTAAAGTCACTATGATAGTTAACAAATCGGCTAATATTGGAATCAGTCCATCTGAAAAAATATCATTGATACTCTCAATATCATTAATGGTTCTTGTGGTTAATGTTCCGATAGGCGTTTTATCAAATTGACGCATTTCCCAATGCATGATTTTATCATACACCGTATTTCTTAAATCTCTAACCACTTGTTGTCCCAGCCAAGCCATACCAAATGAGAAAAAGAAGCGCATGATGGTTTCGATCAAAATGAAAACAACTTGAAAAATGGTAATCGCAATAATCAATTTAACTGTTTCGCTAAAAGCGCTTGCCGGTAAAAAAAACTGAACCCATTGAGGAATGGCAACCTGCTTACCAATAGAAAGATTAACGGTTAATTGTATGAGGAAGGGTCGAACTGGAGTAGCAAATGCCAACAAAATAGCCAAAATCAGATTCGAGATAAATAAGAATCTAAAGGGGCCAATAAAAGAAAAAACTCTTTTTAAAAGTGCTCCTTTAAACATAGTGGATGATGGCGTTGAAGACATAGGTGGACAAAGTTACAATATCTAGCTGTTGTTTGTAAAAATCATGTGGTTTTACGTATTTTCGTAATAAGTGGAATATACTGAAAACGATATCACCCCCGTAATTGTAAATAAGTACAATTTAGATGTAGAACAAGAAAAAAAAGAAATTGTTCGTCTATACCGTGCATTGTCTCGCGCACTAAGACCAAAAATTAAAAAAGGGGATAAGGAACTTCTTAGGACCGCATTTGAAATGGCCACTAACGCACACAAAACAATGCGACGAAAAAGTGGAGAGCCTTATATTTTCCACCCTATTGCAGTAGCCATGATTTGTGTGGAAGAGATTGGACTAGGTGTACGTAGTACCATTTGCGCATTGCTTCATGATACGGTTGAAGACACCGATATTACCTTAGATGATATTAGAGAAGAATTTGGAAATGAAATTGCGAAAATTGTTGACGGGTTAACAAAAATTTCGACGGTGATGGATACAAATAGTAGCCAACAAGCCGAGAATTTCAAGAAAATTTTATTGACACTAACCGATGACCCAAGGGTGATATTAATTAAGCTTGCCGACCGCTTACACAATATGCGCACATTGGATTCCATGAAGCAAGAGAAGCAACTGAAAATTTCATCGGAAACTATTTGGGTATATGCTCCCCTCGCACATCGCATGGGATTGTATAATATTAAGACGGAGCTAGAGGATTTATCCATGAAATATTTGGAGGCGGATACCTATAAAGAAATTGCAAAAAAATTAGCTGAAACGAAAAGAGAAAGAACGAAATATATAAATGAGTTCGTTAGACCTTTAAAAGAAAAATTAACTTCAACAGGTTTTGATTTCGAAATTTATGGACGTCCGAAAAGTATTCATTCTATTTGGAATAAAATAAAAAAGAAAGGAGTAAGCTTTGAGGAAGTATATGACTTGTTTGCCATTAGGATAATATTAGATGCCCCAATAGAAAAAGAAAAAGAAGAGTGCTGGAAAGTATATTCGTTAATTACTGATGAATATTTGCCTTCACCGGAACGTTTGAGAGACTGGTTGAGTAACCCTAAAAGTAATGGTTATGAAGCCTTGCATACCACGGTGATGGGACCACAGGGTAAATGGGTGGAGGTGCAAATAAGAACTAAACGAATGAATGAGATTGCTGAAAAAGGATTAGCAGCCCATTTTAAATATAAAGAAGGTAGTCAAAGCGAGGATCGATTTGATAAATGGTTTATGCAAATTAGAGAGGCACTTGGAAATCAGGATGAAGGCGGCATAGATTTTTTACAGGATTTTAAAACGTCTTTTTTAGCAGAAGAAATTTATGTTTATACGCCCAAAGGAGATGTTAAAATGTTGCCTACGAATAGTTCGGCATTGGACTTTGCTTTTTACATTCACACCGCCATCGGTTCAAAATGTATTGGTGCTAAAGTCAATCATAAATTGGTGCCTATTAGCCATAAATTAAGAAGCGGGGATCAAATTGAAATCATCACAAGCAATAAACAAAAGCCTTCCGAAGATTGGCTGAATAGTGTGGTCACTGCAAAGGCAAAAAATAGTATCAAGGATGCCTTAAGGGAGGAGAAGAAAGTAATTGCAGAGGAGGGTAAATATACACTTCAACGAAAACTAGAAGGTATTGGTGCAGTTTATAACCCCTACAATATTGATCAAGTCATGAACTATTATAAACTACATAGTCAGCTTGATTTATTGTACCGCATTGCTACTAAAAATATTGATTTAAAGGAACTCAAACTATTTCAAGTTATTGGGGACAAAATTGAATCTCCAAAACCCATACAAGTTATCCCCGAAGTTGGGACTGAAAATATTACCCAAAAGCCATTACCTAAAAAAGATTCAGAGCTCATTATTTTTGGCGAATCAAGCGATCAGATTAAATATAATTTAGCAAAATGTTGCAACCCTATCCCGGGTGATGATGTATTTGGATTTGTAAGCACGGGCAAAGGGTTGATTATACATAGAACCACTTGTCCGAACGCAACACAATTATTAGCAAACTATGGACATCGAGTTGTTAAAACCAAGTGGGCTAAGAACAAGGAAATTTCATTCCTAACAGGTCTTAGTATAATTGGATTAGATGATGTAGGCGTCGTTAATAAAATAACCAATATAATTAGTGGCGAACTTAAAATAAACATTGCTGCCATAACCATTGAATCCAAAGAAGGCTTATTCGAGGGAACCATAAAAGTATTTGTGCACGACAAGGAAGAATTAGAGGAATTAGTAGATAGAATTAAATCATTGAATGGAATTCAACAAGTTAACAGATTTGACACTGAAGCTGTGTAAAACTTGGTTGAAATATTCCTATGATTTATATTGGGATAAATAGGTAATACAATTTTGAGGACTTATTTTTGTGTCCTCAAACAAATAATCATGGTAGACGTAATTTTAGGACTTCAATGGGGTGATGAAGGTAAGGGTAAAATAGTTGACTATTTTGCACCAAAGTATGACATCATAGCTAGGTTTCAAGGAGGTCCAAATGCAGGACATACATTATATGTGAATGGAACAAAAATGGTGTTGCACCAAATACCTTCCGGTATATTTCACCAGGATAAAATTAACATCATTGGAAACGGTGTTGTTCTTGATCCTGTTACCCTAAAAAAAGAATGTGATGCGGTTGCAAGCATGGGTGTTGATGTAAAAAAGAATTTATTTATTTCGGAGCGTACCAATATTATCATACCTAGTCACCGTGCATTGGATAAAGCCTCAGAATTATCTAAGGGTGAAGCGAAAATTGGTTCTACATTAAAAGGTATAGGTCCAGCTTATATGGATAAGACAGGTCGAAACGCATTAAGAGTAGGTGACTTATTGGACAAGAAATTCATAAGCAAGTATATTGCTTTAAGAATGAAACATCAGAAAATTTTAGACAGTTATAATTTCAATGAAGACATCAGCGAAATGGAATCAGAATTTTTTGAGGCGATTGAATTCTTAAAAACTTTGAATATTATTAATTGTGAATATTTTATTAATGAACAAATAGCAAAAGGCAAGAAAGTATTAGCAGAAGGCGCTCAGGGTTCAATGTTGGATATTGATTTTGGAACCTTCCCTTTTGTTACTTCAAGTAATACTATTTCAGCAGGTGTTTGTACAGGCCTAGGTATTTCTCCAAAACAAATTGGTGAAGTGTTTGGCATTTCAAAAGCTTATTGTACACGTGTAGGTAGTGGACCCTTCCCTACTGAATTGCATGATGCAAAAGGCGAGGAGCTAAGAAAAATCGGAAGTGAATTTGGCGCTACCACAGGAAGACCACGTCGTTGTGGCTGGATTGACTTGGTAGCCTTGAAATATACTTGCATGATTAATGGAGTGACACAAATAATTATGACCAAGGCTGATATATTAGATTCATTTGAAACATTAGACTTAGGTATAGCTTATGAAATGGAAGGAAAGGAAATAAACTATGTTCCATTTCAATTAGTTGGCACACCGGTAACGCCCATTTGGAAAACAATGCAGGGCTGGAATGTAGACTCTACAAAAATGAAATCAGACAATGAGTTGCCAGCAACCATGAAGTCATATATTGAATATATAAATACTTATTTAGGAGTGCCTATCAAGTTCGTTTCAAACGGACCGGGCAGAGATCAAATTATACATCTTTAATTTCAAAAAAACGTTTTTTACTTTAATTTTTAAAATAAAAAAAAGTCATTTTTTTTTGGCAAATAAAAAAAATGGTTGAAATTTTACAGTGTAATCTTCAATAAACCATGGCAGTAAAAACAATTAAAGAAAAAAAATCAGTTATTAAAAAAACCGATTTAGTTCCTTCAGAAAAACTAAGCAAATCAGCAGCTAAGAAAAAAGTTGTTGAAGCAGATGATGATATTGATGAAGAGGAAGAAGAAGTAGAAGACGATTGGGCAAAAACAGAAGAAGATGATTCTTGGGATCCTGATTTCGAAGAATTCGACATGCCTAAAAAATCAACTAAAAAAGCGGGCAAGGGCAAGAAGGGAGTTGACGAAGATGATGACCTTGGCTTAGATGATGATTTAAATTTAGATGACGACGATTTGTTTGATGATAAGGATGAATTTGATGATGATTTCTAATTCATTAAATAAACACCGATAATAATCATTCCTTGATGGAATATAAAGATTGTAAAGAGGCCTGTAAAATATCAAATTTACGGGCCTCAAATTTTTCCAAGCTACCCATCGGTAATTTTAAGGTATACTGCTTTCCAGTAGAAACTACTTGATCAAATTTTGGATTTAAAATGGACAAATCCTTAGGATCTAAGTTCAAGTATGTTGCAATTACATTGATTTTATACCTTCCACTTATGACCACCTCCTGAAATTGTGATTGTAATAATATGTTGATTCTATTTTTATCTTTCGTTTCAGTTGCTCCATTTACATAATCCCATTTATCGGATGCTCTATTTACATAATCCCATTTATCGGATGCTCCATTTACATAATCCCATTTATCGGATGCTGATGCATCCTCTCCTTCAAATACGTAATGAGTGGCTATAAATTTTTTCACATGATTCCTGGTTTCTAAAGGAAGGTCATACTCTATTTTCCAGAAATCTTTCGTTCCGGCTTTTTCAATAGCACGGCTAACGCGACCAGCTCCCCCATTATAAGCAGCCACAACCAATAACCAATCACCATATTTTTGGTATAATTCTTTTAACAAAGTAGCAGCGGCTTGCGTGCTTTTATGATAATCAGTTCGTTCATCATTAGGATTTAGTTTTAAACCTAACCTAGTTGCTTCAGCTGGCATTAACTGCCAGGGACCCACTGCTCCCGCCCATGATGTTAAGTTTGAACTTAAATGACTTTCAATAACACTTAAGTATTTTAACTGCACAGGTATACCATTGGCTATTAATATTTCATCGTATAAATTAAAATAGGGTTTAGCCCAGGTTTTCATTTTTATTAAAGCAGGACCTTGTTTTTCCATATAGGATTGGATAAAACTGACCGCTTTTGTATTTAATTGAAATTGGAATGGTTTTTCTTTATTCCCCGTTGAAGTGATATTGAATAAGGTTGCAAACCCAATTCTCTCCTGCTTTAAACTATCCAATTTTTTATTAGCTGCCTGCCCTGTAACAAATGTAAAAGTTGTTAGCCCAAAAATTAGGATTAGTGTTGTTTTGTATACTTGATGATTGGATTGAAAAAACCACTTCATGTGAATTGATTATTTTGATTCCATCAACTTTTTTGAAAATTGGAGTAAGCCTACTTCATTAAATGAAGCACTCATAATTTGCAATCCAAATGGCATACCGTTAGCGTGCTTAAATAATGGAATTGAAATAGCAGGTATGCCAACTAAATTAGCATACACCGTATAAATATCAGCTAAAAACATTTCGGTTGCGGAATGATGATGCGTACCAAGTTTAAATGCCGTTGTAGGTACGGTAGGTGAAACAATAAAGTCGTACTTCGTGAATAAATCATTGGTTAAGTTAACTAGTTTTCTCCTTACCTGTTGCGCTTTTGTGAAATAGGCATCAAAATAACCAGCACTCAAAACGAATGTCCCTAATAGAATTCTCCTTTGCACTTCAGCTCCAAATCCTTCGGTTCTTGATTTTTTATATAAATCCGTTAAATCTTGGATCGTATCCTTTGTTCTATGGCCAAATTTAATTCCATCAAATCTTGACAAGTTACTAGACGCCTCCGCGGTAGTTAGCACATAATAAGTAGGCACTAAATAAGAGAGTAAATTAAAATCAATAGCTTCGACAGTATAACCCTTTTCCCTTAATGAGTCTAAATAAGCAAGGGTTTGATTCTTAATTTCAGGATCCAAACCCGGATGCGATAAAGTCTCTTTAAAATAGGCTACTTTTTTTGAACTTGATTTTTCAGCATTACCATTTGAAAGCTCAACAGAATATGGAGGGACCTGTTTTGTAGATACCGTACTATCGAAATTGTCGGCACCTGCTATTACTTCTAAAACTATTGCTGCATCGTCGATAGTATTTGAAAATATACCTATTTGATCAAAAGAGGAAGCATAGGCAATAAGTCCATATCTTGATATGCGACCATAACTTGGTTTTAATCCAATAACACCACAAAAATCTGCAGGCTGACGAACAGATCCACCCGTGTCTGAGCCTAAACTAACCATACATAAATTAGCTTGTATGGCTACAGCAGAACCACCTGAAGAACCACCTGGAACGTATGCTTTGTCTAAAGCATTTTTCACAGGTCCATAAGCAGAATTTTCATTACTGCTTCCCATAGCAAATTCATCACAGTTTTGGCGACCAATAATGATAGCACCCTCGTCTAATAACTTTTGAACCGCCGTTGCAGAATATATGGCAGTGTAATTTTCTAAAATTTTTGATGCAGCACTTACTTTGTGCCCATTGTAACATAACACATCTTTAATACCTACCACTACGCCATGCAATTTTCCTAATGGTTTACCAGCGGACAAATGCGCATCTAATTCGGCTGCACGTAATTTTGCCGCTGATGAAAAAACTTCCAAAAAAGAATTTAAATCTTGATGTTGGTTGATTTGTGATAAGTAATGATCAACTGCTTGTATACAAGACGTTTCACCAGCTAATAAGGAAGCATGGTAGTCTTTGATTGTATTAAAACGAAACAAAGGCTATGTGTTAAAAGATAAAGAAATAGAAATAATAATGAACTACTAATAAAAATTACTTAGCAGCTTTTTCATCCTTCTCGTTAATGCCATCTTCCAATTCTTTTTTCACATTGTTTTTAGCATCATTGAATTCGCGGATACCTTTTCCTAAACCTTTCATAAATTCAGGTATTTTTCTGCCGCCAAACATAACTAAAACTACTACGCCAATAATTAATAATTCTTGAAATCCTAAGTTGCCCATAACGTTAAATTTAGAAGATTAAAGGTAAGGTAATTCTAAAACAGAAAGTTCAATTTTATATGAATTAAACAAAATATACGCATTATCTATTCCTAGGATATAATTGGTCAGAATGAGATAATAGGTGGGTATTAACAAAAAACGGACCCCGAAGTATCGGAATCCGTTTTTATATTTTGAATAGGAAAGGTTACCCTTTCGAATACTAGAATCTTTTTTCCTTGATACGAGCACTTTTACCACTACGATCACGTAAGTAGTATAATTTAGCACGACGTACTTTACCTGACTTATTTAACACGATACCATCGATGTTTGGAGATAAGAAAGGGAATAAACGCTCTACACCTACACCATCAGAGATTTTACGAACAGTAAAAGAAGCTGTAGCACCATTTCCTTGTGTTTTGATAACATCACCACGGAAACTTTGGATACGCTCTTTACCACCCTCTACAATCTTGTAGTTTACGGTAATATTATCACCAGCTTTAAATGCTGGGTAGTCTTTTTTTGCTGTCAATTGCTCGTGTACGAACTTTACTGCTTCGCTCATAATTCTTGTTTTTTGCGGACGGCAAAGGTAGGGTTACCCATGCTATTATCCAAATTATTTCAACCAAATATTAAATTCCTGCCAATTTAGGCCTTTAAAGCCTATCTAGCGATGTTTACTGCTCTCTTTTCACGAATCACTGTCACCTTAATTTGACCCGGATAAGTCATTTCAGTCTGAATTTTCTGTGCAATTTCGAAGCTCAATTGGTCAGATGACTGATCCGTTACCTTTTCAGCCTCTACAATTACCCTCAATTCACGACCAGCTTGGATAGCATAGGCTTTCTCTACCCCTTGGTAGTTCATCGCCAAGTTCTCTAAGTCCTTGATTCTCTGAATATATTGTTGCATGATTTCTCTTCTAGCACCTGGTCTTGCACCACTAATGGCGTCACAAGCCTGGATAATTGGAGAAATTACATATTGCATTTCCATTTCATCGTGGTGCGCTCCAATGGCATTTACCACGGCTGGGTTTTCACCGTATTTCTCGGCTAATTTAGCCCCTAATAAAGCGTGGCTCAATTCTGTCTCCTCGTCTGGTACTTTACCAATATCGTGAAGCAAACCTGCTCTCTTAGCTAATTTTGGATTCATTCCTAACTCTGCAGCCATGATACCACATAAGTTAGCTGTTTCGCGAGAGTGCATTAATAAGTTTTGGCCATAAGAGCTACGGAAACGCATTTTACCTACAATACGAATTAACTCTTTATGTAAACCATGGATACCTAATTCAATAACGGTACGCTCTCCTATTTCTATAATTTGCTCTTCTAATTGACGACGTGTTTTTTCCACCACTTCCTCGATACGAGCTGGGTGAATACGACCGTCTGCTACCAAACGTTGTAATGATAAACGTGCAATTTCACGACGCAATGGATCGAATGAAGAAAGTAAAATTGCTTCTGGAGTATCATCCACAATTAAGTCAACACCTGTTGCAGCTTCAATGGCACGGATGTTACGACCCTCACGACCAATGATTTGACCCTTCATTTCATCTGATTCCAAATTAAATACCGTCACGGTATTTTCGATCGCTACTTCTGCAGCGGTACGTTGAATAGATTGAATAATTATTTTACGCGCTTCTTTGTTAGCCTTTTGTTTTGCATCCTCAATGATATCTTGTTGCAATGACAAAGCTTGTGTTTGCGCTTCATTTTTAAGGCTTTCAATTAATTGTTGCTTCGCATCCTCTGCACTTAAATTCGCTATTTTTTCCAGGCGACGAATATGCTCTTCCTGGTGCTTCTCTAATTCAGTACGCTTTACATTCACTAAATCAATTTCACGATTTAATTTTTCTTTAATCACATCGTTGTCCTTGATTTGCTTATCTAAAGCAGCCACTTTTGAATTGATATTCAATTCATTTTGCTTGATTCTATTTTCAGCTTCACCAATTTTTTTGTTGCGCTCTAAAATTTCACGATCGTGATCGGCTTTTAATTGAACGAAACGCTCTTTAGCTTCTAATTGCTTTTCTTTCTTTACCGTTTCTGCTCTTAATTCAGCTTCCTTTAAAATGCTAGCCGCTTGCGCTTCCGCATCTTCAACTTGTTTTTTGGTGTTACGGGCAAATACCAATTTGCCTACCAGGAGTCCGCCTACTAATGATGACGCTCCTATGATGATCAATAATATTGATTGGTCCATTGTTAAATTCTTGTTGTTTAAAAAAAATCATACAGCCCCTTTTGAGTTGGAATTATAATTGACAAAACGTTGATAGTCATCTAAGCAGCTTCATTTTCATAAAACACAGCAAGATTACCTATTACGAATTAATATAATGCGTCAAAGGTTCAGCTACGAAGATAAAGAATTAATGGAATGAATTGTTGAAAAAGGACCGCTACCTATTAATTATGTTCCTGAAACCACTTTTTCGATACTTGCAGTGAGTGCATCGATTTGATTTTGAAGGCTTTCGACCTCATAAAGGTTCTGGCCATTGGACTGTTGTTCTGTGGTATACCATAATAAAACCATGGAAATGTAATCCTGCATATCCTTACCCGCATAAAGGTTTTTGAATTCAACCATTTTTTGGTTGATTAAAGCAGCCGTCTTTCGAACCGCTTCCTCGTCCTTAGGCGCAATTCTCACCCTGTAATTACGATCTGCAATCGTAATATTAACGGGCATCATTTCGTTTTCAGTGTTGGGAGTTTCAGACATGCTTTATATTGGGATTAGGAAAGTTGAGTTATTAAGGGTTCAAATTATGAAGACTATGGTCAATTTCTTTTATGTATTGATCAATTTTCTTAACCAATTTAGCCTTTTCTGCAGGATCCATGCTTGCACCTTGATTCATCAATGCAGCCGTTAATTGTGATTGCCCCTCCACTACTTTCTGAGACAATTCTTGATTCAAATTAGTTTGTTGCAAAAGATTCGCCTTTAACTGTTGATTTTCTTTTTCTAAATGGGCATACTGTTTCAATAAAGCTGTTAACTTTTCTTGAAGTTGACCAATTGAACTCTTTAAATTAACCATGCTCCGGCTTTATTTACAATGATATTTGTAATATAGTTATTTTCTAATTTCAGCTTGTATATTTTTTTCAAATAACTGAATTAATTTTTTCATCATCGCATCAATTTCTACATCCGTTAAGGTTTTATCAGGCGCGTTAAAAACAAAATTAATGGCCACTGATTTTTTTCCTGCGCCTAATTTGTCACTTTCAAAAATATCAAAAACACGTGTCTCTTTTAATGCCACCAAGTTGGCTTCCAGAATACTAGATTCAATTGCAGCATAAGTTGTTGCCTTATCAATCACCAGCGCTAAATCTCTTTCTATGGATGGGTATTTTGAAACTTCTTTGTATATCACTTTTTTACTTTGATAAGCATTCAATAAAGAGGTAATATCAAAATTGATATAAAACACCGCTTGCTTAATACCAAAGGCCTGGAGCTTTTTAGCACCCATTATTTCAAAATGACCAATTGTTTTTTTATTCCAAACTAATTCCGTTAATCCATTAGCAACTGTTTTTTCTTGCACACCCTGTATACCCAATAAATCCACCAATGATTTAGCTATTCCTTTCACCACAAAATAATCCTGATCTGTTCCTTTAGTTCTCCAACCATCCGCTTGCTGTTTTCCCGAAACATAAATTGCCAATTGCTCCGACTCATAATATTTTCCAGCATTGGATTTACCATATACTTTGCCGATTTCAAAAAATGAAATGGCACTGTTTTGTCTATTTAAATTATACGCAATGGTCTCCAATCCTGTCTCTAACATACTTGGACGCATTACATCTAATTCCGCACTTAAGTTATTTAACATCTTTACGGAACTGGCTAAAGTCGCTTCATCAAAATAAGCACTATTCGTAATAGAGTTCGTCAATATTTCAGTGAACCCACGACCCACTAAGAAATTCGCCATTTTCTCTTTGAACTTTTCTTTTTGTTCCAAAGGATCAATAGAAGGGCTCATGGTAATAGAACTTGGAATTTCAATATTATCTAAGCCATCAATTCTTAACACCTCTTCCACTAAATCAGCAGGTAAACTGATATCTGGTTTATGATGTGGAACAGCAACTTCAATACTGTCAGGCGTTTCGTTTACCATTTCAAAACCTAAACTTGTTAGTATGGTTTTTACTTTTTCATTTGGATATAACTTTCCGCTTAATTTTTTTAAGTAGGCATACGTTAAAATCACTTTCTTTTTGACTACTGGATTAGGATAAATATCAGTCACTTCACTGCACTTTCCACCAGCCAATGCTTGAATCAATTGTGCAGCTCGTTCTAATACATTTACCGTACCTGCTATATCCACTCCTTTCTCAAATCGAGTAGCAGCGTCGGTTCTAAGACCATGGTGTAATGAGGTTTTACGCACATGTATGTTTTCAAACCAAGCACTTTCTAAAAATATATTGGTAGTAGTTGCATTCACTCCACTTTTCAATCCACCGAAAACACCTGCAATACACAATGGTTTTTCGGTATCACTGATCATCAAATCATGCGCTGATAATTTTCTTTCTGTGCCATCCAAGGTCACAAATAAAGTGCCCTCAGGATATTTTTTCACAACTACAGTCGCATCCTTTATTTGATTTGCATCAAAGGCATGTAAAGGTTGTCCTGTTTCATGTAGAATATAATTCGTAATATCTACTATATTATTAATGCTTCTTACGCCAATTGCTTGTAATCTATTTTTCAACCAAGTAGGTGATGGTGCTACTGTTACCCCTTCAATCACCAAACCACTATAACGCGCACATGCTTGCGGATCCTCAATAATTACTTTATAAGGTTTTACAGCGGGATCTTTTGTTGACAATTTGGTAAATGGACTCACTGCAGTTGTTGGCGCTTCATGATAAGATAAATAAGCACAAACATCTTTCGCCACTCCATAATGACTCATCGCATCCATTCGATTAGGAGTTAGCCCAATTTCATAAACCCAGTCTTGATAATATTCGTATAGTTCACTGACAGGAGTGCCTACTTTAATATTCGCATCTAAAACAATAATGCCACCATGATCATCACTCACACCAATTTCATCTTCAGCACAAATCATACCCTCACTTTCCTCGCCTCTTATTTTGGCTAATTTCATGGTGATACCTGCATCGGCTTGCTTAGGATAAATTGTAGTTCCGACTACTGCAACGACCACTTTTTGACCTAATGCAATATTGCTTGCGCCACAAACTATATTTAACGGACGATCCCCGCCCGTATTCACCTTAGCTAATTTTAATTTATCCGCATTTGGATGTTGGCTTAATGCTACCACTTCTCCCACCACTAAACCAGCCAATCCGCCTTTAAAATTCTCTATTTTTTCAAGTGATTCCACCTCTAATCCTATGGAAGTCAAAATAGTTGATAATTTTTCGGGACTAATAGTAGTCGGTAAATATTCACTCAGCCAATGGTAACTAATGGTCATATAAGCACTTTAAAGTATGGCTTCAAAAATAAGCAATTTTTTGACCCCTAGTTTACCCAAAAGTGAATAACCTATAAAATAGAGTGCAAAAAAGGTGAATAAGCTCAAAATCATGTGCATTGCTTACCAAGGATTTTGTGGATATCCTAAAATCAAAATAAATTTCATGATATCCTTTTTAGAGTGGATTTTCGCATTAAGAAAACAGATTTTATATGTCGATTCCAAATATCAATACCAATACTAAAAACCGAAAAAAAACCTCGAGCATAGATATTAGTTCCATGATGTATGGGAAAATACCACCACAAGCAAAGGAATTAGAAGAAGCAGTGCTGGGAGGTATTTTATTGGAGAAAAGTGCATTTGATACAGTGAGTGAAATTTTAAAGCCCGAATGTTTTTATACCGATGCGCATCAAATGATTTTCCTAGCGATGCAGGGTTTGCAAAATGACAACCAGCCTATTGACATGTTAACGGTGGTTGAATCACTAAAAAAAAGAGAACAACTAGACATTGTTGGTGGCGCTTATTATATTTCCAAATTGACAAATGTGGTCGTGTCAACTGCCAACATTGAAGCCCATGCAAGAATTGTATTACAAAAATTTATTCAAAGAGAGTTAATTAGAATTAGCGGCGAAGTGATTGCTAATGCATACGAAGACAGTACAGACGTTTTTGATTTATTGGATGACAGTGAAACAAAAATGTTTAATATCACGAATAATTATTTAAAAAAGAATTTCGTAGATATTCAAAACGCATTAGCTGACGCAGTTAATAGAATTGATGAGTTAAGAACTAAGAAAGATGAAATTTCAGGTGTACCTAGTGGATTTAATTCATTGGATAGAATTACTTATGGATGGCAGCCAACCGATTTAATTATTTTAGCAGCAAGACCTTCGGTAGGTAAAACTGCATTTGCATTGAATTTGGCTCGTAACGCCGCGTTACACCCTACCAAACCTCAGGCAGTTGGATTTTTTAGTTTGGAAATGAGTGCATCACAATTGGTACAAAGAATTTTAAGTGCCGAGAGTGAAATTAAAATGGAAAAAATTTCAAGAGGTAAATTAGAAGACTACGAATACCAACAATTACAAAGCAAGGGTATCAAAAAATTAGAGACTGCTCCAATTTATATTGATGACACCGCTGCTTTAAATATTTTTGAATTTAGAGCAAAGGCAAGAAGGTTGGTACATAAACACCAGGTTAAAATAATCATTATTGACTACTTACAATTAATGAGTGGTTCAGGTGATAGAAATTCAAACAGAGAACAAGAAATTAGTAACATCTCACGAAGTTTAAAGGCATTGGCTAAGGAACTTGAAATACCGATCATTGCCTTATCTCAATTGAGTCGTGCGGTGGAAACTAGAAAAGAAAGTAAGATGCCACAATTGAGTGACTTACGTGAATCTGGAGCGATTGAACAAGATGCCGATATGGTAATGTTTATTTATCGTCCAGAATACTATGAAGTAATGAGCAATGAAATGGGCGAAAGCACGCAAGGTGAAACGCATATTAGAATTGCTAAACATAGAAATGGATCTTTGGATTTAATTAAACTTAGAGCAAGATTGGATATACAAAGATTCGAAGAATGGGATGGAGACAGTGGCGGCCTACCTGGCTTACCAAATAATTACAAACCAACCTCAAGCTTTAACAATCCGGCTGCTGAAGGGGATGGCGGCAGGTTCTTTATTCAAGGAAGTCGCATGAATGGCGGCGAATTTGATGAAGGCATCAATGAGGAAACTCCATTTTAAAAAGCATTAGCAGTTAGTTAATATTTGAAATGAGTCGTATGAATGTACCCTACTTTTATGAACCATCACTTGTTGCAATTGCTTCAACCCATATTTTATCGGAGGAAACTAGTAAGCATTGCATTCAAGTATTAAGAATGAAAGAGGGTGATCGTATTGATTTAACAAATGGGATAGGGAATGTTTTTGAGGCGACCATAACAGTGGCGCACAAAAAAAATTCAACTGTTCAAATCCAATCTCAAAAATTTATTGAACGTTCGCAACAAAAAATTACACTCGGCATTTCATTATTGAAAAATGCAACTCGTTTAGAATGGCTTTTTGAAAAAGCTACAGAAATGGGAATACATACTATTATCCCCTTAATTTGCGAAAGGACCATTCATGAGCGTTTTAAAATGGACAGAATGCAAAACATTATGCAATCAGCCATGATTCAAAGTCAACAAACATGGTTACCCATACTAACCATGCCAATTGATTTTACACATTTTGTCAAAAACCAAAATGCAGTACAAAAATTAATTGCACACTGTGAGCCTGCGGACAAAAAAAATATTAAAGCCATATTGCCGAACGATGATTGCATATTACTTATAGGACCCGAAGGTGATTTTAGTCCAAATGAAATATCAAGTGCCACTGAACATAAATATGAAGCTATTCATTTAGGACCAACCCGATTAAGAACTGAAACAGCAGGTATTTTTGCACTCAGTGTGTTGAAAAAATTTTAAATTGCCAACATGCAAGTAATTTCTGTCAATAGTCCGCAGCATGTTAAGGCTTTTCTTAATTTAAATGCAAGTTTAAATCAAGCCAATCCCAATTATATTAGACCCTTGGATAACGAGGTGGAAGCGATATTTGATAAAGAAAAGAATAAATTATTTAAACAAGGGGGTGCTAAAAGATGGATTGTTCAAAATAAAAGTGGCGAGTATATTGGACGCGTAGCTGCTTTTTATTACCCTAATTATAAAAATAAAGGAACTGACTATCCTGTGGGCTGTGTTGGTTTTTTTGATTGTATTAATGATCAAGCAACCGCTAATTTATTATTTGACACTGCAAAGTCATGGTTAACTGAAAATGGGATGGAAGCCATGGATGGGCCTATCAATTTTGGTGACAGAGACAAATGGTGGGGTCTTATGATAGACGGATTTGACAGACAACCTATGTATGGAATGTCGTTTAATCCAAGTTACTATCATGACCTTATTGTCAACTATGGTTTTCAGAATTATTATGATCAATACTATTACAGAGCAAATATTTTCAATGAATTACCATCTCGTTTTAAAGAGCGTTATGAAAAATTTAAATCCAAGCCCGACTATCAAGCAAGGCATTTAAATAAATCCCAATTAGCAAAATATGCGCAAGACTTTGTAACAATTTATAACGCGGCTTGGGCACAACATGGGGAAGCAAAGGCAATTACTTTCGATCAAATCATGAAGCTGTTTAAAACTTTGGAGCCCATTATGGACCCAAGGGTAATTTGGTTCGCATATTATAAGGAGGAACCTATCGCTATGTTTATTAATATCCCCGATGTAAACCAATATTTCAAACACTTTAATGGCAAATTAGACCTGTTACAAAAAATACATTTAATGTGGATGAAATGGACAGGGAAAAACAATCAACTTACGGGATTAGCCTTTGGAGTAGTGCCTAAATACCAGGCATTAGGAATTGATAGTTTCTTAATTTATTCCTGTTCACTTTTGTTATTGAAAATAAAAAAATACAGGGAATATGAAATGGGATGGGCTGCCGATTGGAATCCAAAAATGCTTAATATTTATAAAAGCCTGGGGGCAAAACCAAGTCGTCACATGGTTACCTTTAGATATATTTTTGATACACAAGCGCACTCATTTGAGCGTCACCCCGTTATGGAATACCATACGGGTGGATAGATGCTAAACGCTTCACCATTAGCGCTTTTTGTGCTCCCTTATAATGTGCATAAAAGGGACTTAAAATTTATAGGGATAATGTGTATATTGCGCGTCTACTATGGATAATTTTGTTGTTTCTGCCCGAAAATATAGACCCCAAAACTTTAACACGGTGGTGGGTCAGTCGCATATCACGACTACACTAAAAAATGCCATTTTAAACAATCATTTGGCGCATGCCTTTTTGTTTTGTGGACCAAGAGGTGTGGGTAAAACGACCTGTGCAAGAATCTTAGCAAAAACTATAAACTGTACAAATATCACCAAACAAGGAGAAGCTTGTAATGAATGTGATAGCTGTACCTCATTTGAGAAAGGAGCTAGTTTGAATATACATGAATTAGATGCGGCTAGCAACAATTCGGTGGATGATATTAGAGCATTAGTGGAACAAGTACGTTTTGCTCCACAAGCTGGCAAATACAAGGTATATATTGTGGATGAGGTCCATATGTTAAGTGCCAATGCATTTAATGCATTTTTGAAAACCTTGGAAGAACCACCACCCTATGCAATTTTTATTTTAGCAACAACCGAAAAGCATAAAATATTACCTACTATATTAAGTAGATGTCAAATTTTTGATTTCAAACGAATTACCTCCAATGACACCGTTGTTCATTTGGAAGAAATCATTGAAAAAGAAAACATTCAAGCAGAAAGAAACGCATTACAATTGATTGCTCAAAAAAGTGAGGGTTGCATGCGTGACGCTTTAAGTATTTTAGATAAAATTGTAAGTTTTTCAAATGGTGCGTTGACCTATAAAAATACCCTTGAACATTTAAATATTTTAGACGAGGAATACTTTTTTAAATTACTTGAATACCTCACTCAACAAGATTTAACCAATGCCATTTTGCTTTATGATGAAATCAATCAAAAAGGCTTTGAGGGCGACACCGTTTTAAATGGGTTAGCTAGCTTCATTCGAAATATATTAGTATGTAAAGACCAAGCAAGTGCTAAATTATTAGAATCTATTGAAGGCTGGAGAGAACAATATATAGCTACTGCAAAAGCAATTACTACACCCTATTTAGTGAGTGCTTTGAATATATTGAATGAAGCTGAAATTCAATTCAAAATGGCACGCAATAAAAGATTGCATGTTGAAATGGCCATTATTAAATTGAATTTTTTAGCGCAAGCAATTGAGTTAAGTTTGGAAGACAACCAAATAGTAAAAAAAAAACTAGTTGATGCACATTACCCAATTCGCTTAAAGAAAATTCAACCATTAAGTAATGTAATGGTAAACAGTGAAGCTAAATTAGTAATTGAGACCAACGAGACAATTACTAAAAAAGTTGAAAAGCACCCTACACCTCCCCAAAATAGCATTTCAGAACCTACTGAAATTATAAAAGCAACAAGTAAAAACGAACCTGTTTCAACGAGTCCTGTTAAACCAGTTTTGCCAACACCAACCGAGCCTTCTTCAATAGGTCCTAAAAAGAATTTATTAGAAGTATTGCAACATAAATATGGCAAGGAATATGACATTGAAGAAGTAAAAGAATCCCTTCCTTTGGAAATGGAATTGCTAAAAAAATGTTGGGATGAATACGCAGTGTATTTAGAAGCAAATGCAAAACATGCATCCTCAGGCACTTTCAAAGTAGCTCAATTAAACATATTAGATGAAACCCATTTCACCGTCACAGTCGCCGCTTTAACAGCTCAAAAATTTGTTGAACAAGAGCGTATGAACTTACTTGAAAAATTATGGGAAGTATTTCAAAATAGAGCTATACAATTTGACATTTTAGTAGAAGCCAGTGAACAGGAAGACGTTCCTTTACACATGCGTTTGAACAGTAAACAAAAATACGAACGAATTGCTGAGCAATTTCCCTTAGTAGCAGCCTTAAAAAATAGGTGTAATCTAGAAGTCTATTTCTAGTCTACCGTTTACAGTTATATAGCTAGCGTAAATCTCAATTAAACTTGGTTAGAATTTTGCTTTATTATACCCTTTTTGCTTAAGGAATTGGAAAACCTTTTGGCGATGATCTCCTTGTATAATTATTTCACCATCTTTAACTGAGCCGCCTGTACCACAATGATTTTTCAAAGCCTTTCCTAATACATTCATGTCTTCTTCTTTTCCTATAAAACCATATATAACTGTTACCGTTTTACCAGCCCTATGCTTGGTTTCCAATATTACCTTTAATGGTTGTTGGTCAACTGACAATGTCTCAACTTCAGCTTCATCTTGAATGGGTGTAAAATTTGGATCTGTACTATACACTAAGGGCGATCCCAATGATTTGTTTTTTTTACTCATAAAATACGTTGGCTAGTTCACTCTTATACTAACAATAGAAACCCCCTTTTTAGATTCTTGTAATAATAAAGTCAGGTTATATTTTGTTGTACTTGAAATTAATTTTCCAGTTAAATAAATCGTATTGCCCACTTTTCGTTCCCCATTTTTTTCAAATCCTATGATATTATTTTTATTGAAGAAACTACCAAGTAAATCATTAGCCTCCTTTGCATTATATTGTTTTTGTGCCACCAAATCAGGCATACTTGCTTCTACCTGTACATCCCAAAATGAACGTAAGTTATTGAAATTGGAAGTTTGTAAGTTTTGAACCAAAGATTCTGTGTCGTTTTGTGCTTTTACGGCATGACTTAATAAAGCGAAAAATAAGAATAGAAATATTTGTTTGACCTGTTTCATTTTTTAAGATTAGATGTAAGGATAACTGCTTAAATTTGCTAAATTATTGGGGCTGATTCCTTTATAATACAATTTAGCAATAATTAATTGTTCACAGTAACAAAAATAACGAATATGTCAAAAAAAGTAATACTTGTAATAATGGATGGATGGGGATTAGGAAAAGTGCCATTATCTGATGCAATTCAACAAGCTAAAGTACCCTTTGTAAGCAGTTTATACAACAAGTACCCTCACTCAACCTTAATTACTTGTGGCGAAGAAGTGGGTCTTCCCGATGGTCAAATGGGCAACAGCGAAGTTGGGCATTTGAACTTAGGAGCTGGTCGAATCGTTTACCAAGAATTACAAAGAATTAATGTAGCTGTAAGAGATGGTGAATTAGCAAATAATAAAACATTGATAGAAGCAATTCAATATGCAAAAGATAATAATAAGCCGTTACACTTATTAGGTTTAGTAAGCGACGGAGGCGTGCATGCACATACTTCACATTTAAAAGCACTATGTGATATATGTAAAGCTGCAGGATTAACAAAAGTATTCATACATGCGTTTACGGATGGTAGAGACACCGATCCGAAAAGCGGGTTAGCTTATGTTGAAAATGTTGAAGCACATTTGAAAAATGCTGTTGGAAAAATAGCAACAGTAAGTGGAAGGTATTACGCAATGGATAGAGATAAGCGTTGGGAAAGAGTTCAATTAGCTTACGACGCTTTAGTAAATGCAAAGGGCCCTACGGCCAACTCAGCAACTGAAGCGATTAACGTAAATTATGCAAATGATATTACCGACGAATTCATAAAGCCAACTGTATTAACTGAAAACGGAGCACCTATAGCAACTATTCAGCCAGGTGATGCTGTCTTATGTTTCAATTTTAGAACCGATCGTTGTAGGGAAATTACCGAAGTTTTATCTCAAAAAGATTTTCCTGAATTTGATATGAAAAAATTGGACTTGCATTATACAACCATTACGAAGTATGACGAAACGTTTAAAAATGTAAACGTGATTTTCGAGAATGATAATTTAGTAAATACTTTGGGCGACGTGTTGGCTCAAAATCATAAAAAACAAATTCGTATTGCTGAAACCGAAAAATATCCGCATGTGACTTTCTTTTTTAGTGGTGGGCGCGAAGTGCCTTTTGAAGGAGAGTCTCGCATCATGGCTCCTTCACCAAAAGTGGCTACTTATGATTTACAACCTGAAATGAGTGCGCAGGAATTAACTGATAAATTATTACCTGAAATAAATGCAGGTAATCCTGATTTTATTTGTTTGAATTTTGCCAATGCGGACATGGTTGGTCATACCGGTATTTTTAGTGCCGTTGTGAAGGCAGTGGAAACCGTAGACGCTTGTGTTGAAAAAATAGTTACAGCAGGACTTAATAATGGTTATACTATTTTCTTAACAGCAGATCATGGTAATGCGGACTATATGATTAATGAGGACGGAAGTCCTAACACAGCTCATACCACTAATCTGGTGCCATTCTTTATTATTGACAAGGAATGGAAGGGAACTATCCAGCCAGGTAAATTAGGGGATATTGCTCCTACTATCTTACACATGATGGATGTCACTATTCCTAAAGAGATGACAGGAAAAGTGTTGATCTAAATTAATTAACTTACATTTAAACTATCAACAAAATAGTTGTCAACACCTTCAAAATCAAGAATCATGATTAAGAAAATTTTTATCGTATTGCTTGTCGCATTAATCGCTTTACAGTTTATTCGACCTGCAAAAAACACATCAGGTGAAAAAGCAAATGACGTTTCAACTAAATATATAATGTCAGATACAGTTCGATTGGTGTTTGATAAAGCATGTGCTGATTGTCATAGCAATAACACTAAATATCCTTGGTATGCATCTATCCAACCACTAGGTTTATGGTTAGATCATCATGTTGATGAAGGCAAGGGAGAATTCAATATAAACGAATTTGCTGCGTATCGTGCAGGGAAACAAAATCATAAATTAAAAGAAGTCATTGAACAAATAGAAGAAGGCGAAATGCCATTAAATTCATACACACTTATTCATAAAGAAGCCGTGCTTTCAGAAAATGAAAAAGCTACTTTAATCAATTGGTGTAAAACAGTTATGGATACTATACATGCTCATTATCCAGAGGATAGTTTGAAATTAAAACGTCCAGCACAGGCTGCTAGTAAATAAGGACATCGAATTATGAAAATAAACAAAGCAACTTATTTAATCTCTAGCCCAGGTTTTGAACAATGTCCAAAATTAGCACAACCTGAATATGCATTTATTGGTCGAAGCAATGTAGGCAAGTCCTCCATTATTAATGCAATATGCAATCAAAAGAATTTAGCTAAAACATCCGGAACTCCAGGTAAAACTCAGTTAATTAACCATTTTGAAGTACTTAGTTCCAATGCAAAAGGGCCTTGGGATAAATGGTATATTGTGGATTTGCCCGGATATGGTTTTGCAAAAGTTTCACAAAGCAGTAGAAGACGTTGGGAGCAAATGATTGAAAATTATTTAAGAAAGCGCCCTAACTTAAATCGCGTATTTGTATTAATTGATAGCAGACATGAACCACAAAAAATTGATTTAGAATTCATAGAGCAAATGGTGAAATGGGAAATTCCATACACCCTTATTTTTACCAAATCTGACAAGGAAAAACCTGGTGTCGTTGCGCGTAATGTGCAAGCTATGTTTGATACTTTGAAGGAAAATTTACCTTTTTTACCACAAGGCTTTGTAACGAGCGCTGAGAAAAAACTGGGCGTGGAAGAAGTGGTTGCCTGTATTGATCAATATAACCGGTTATTTGCCGATGAACAGCAGCAACCTTAAAGCTTTAATTTAAAATTACAAAACAACATATTTACATATACTTAATGCTCGCCCGCTTCTAATAAGTGGGCGACATTGTTTATATTTACGCCCATTACATTTGTCAATTATGAAGATACTATTTCAATACATTCGACCCTTTAGAGGACTTGTACTAATTGCTTTTATTTTAGCTGCCATTAACCAAACATTTTCTATGTTTGATCCCATGTTATTTGGAAGGCTGATTGATGAATTTGCAAAAACTCCATTTGTAGATGCATTAGGACATGTCAGAACCCAACCTGAATATTTAAGGGGAATTGGTAATATTTTATTGTTATTAGTGGGCACCGCAATGGTGAGCAGAATTGCAAAAGCTTTTCAGGATTATACCGTAAACGTTATTATACAGAAATTTGGTGCATCCTTATTCACTGATGGTTTAAAGCATTCTATGCAATTACCCTATCAAGCATTTGAGGACCAACGAAGCGGTGAAACTTTGTCTATTTTAACAAAGGCGCGCGCTGATTGTGAAAAGTTTATTAGCTATGTCATTAATGTTGTATTTGGAATTGTAGTAAGCATTGTATTTATATCCATTTATGCGACCAAGTTACACTGGTCCATCATGCCAATTTACATTTTAGGAGCTGGTACGATTGCTTACGTAACTAATTTATTGAGTAAGCGTATTAAATCCATACAAAAAAATATTGTTAAGGAAACTACTACCCTTGCAGGTACAACTACCGAAAGCTTACGTAATATTGAATTGGTGAAAAGTTTAGGTTTAACCAACCAAGAAGTAGACAGGCTTAATAATAATACCTACAAAATTTTAGCACTAGAATTAAAGAAAGTTAAAAACATTCGTTCCTTAAGTTTTATTCAAGGCACGATGGTTAACTTTTTAAGACAAGTTATCACCTTTACTTTAATGTGGTTGATATTTAAGGAAATTCTTACTGTGGGTCAATTAATTTCATTGCAATTTTATAGCTTTTTTATTTTCGGTCCATTACAAGAAATTGGCAGCATCATTATGAGCTATCGTGAAACCGAAGCATCCTTGAACAATTTTGATGCCTTAATGAAAAAGGAAATTGAAATAAATCCTGCCGATGCGGTAGCCATAGGGAACATAGAACATTTGTCATTTGATCATGTTGGATTTCAACATCAAACAGCAAATTTTAAAGCCATGGATGACATTAGTTTCGTAGCTAAAAAAGGGGAAACCATTGCATTTGTTGGACCTTCAGGCGCAGGTAAAAGTACATTGGTAAAATTAATTGTTGGATTATATCAAACACAAGAAGGACAAATTTTAATCAATGGCGTGAATAACAAACAAATTGATATGAATGAACTTCGTAATCAAATAAGTTTTGTGACACAGGATACACAATTATTTGCTGGCACCATAAGAGAAAATCTTGCATTTGTGGCACCTAATGCAACTGAGGAGGAAATGTTAATTGCCTTACAAAAATCAAGCTGTACTAATATCTTAGATAAAGGAGGAAATGGACTTGCCACTGTTATTGGGGAAGGTGGTTTAAAGTTAAGTGGTGGCGAAAAGCAAAGGTTATCCATTGCGCGTGCTTTATTAAGACATCCACACTTATTAATATTTGACGAAGCCACTTCCAGCTTGGATAGTTTAACTGAAGAATCTATTACTGATACGATTCGTGAATTATCGGCTGAGCGTGAGCAAATAACCATTATGATTGCACATCGTTTGAGTACCATAATTCATGCTACTAGAATTTATGTACTAGAAAAAGGAAAAGTAATTGAACAAGGAAACCACGATTCATTACTTGCAGAAAAAGGATTGTATTACGCAATGTGGAGACAACAAATTGGGGAACGTAAACCAACTAATTAAAAACACCTAATAAAAAAGACATTTTTAGCATCTAATAATACTAAAAATGTCTTTTTTTATTTCATCCTGCTCGTTTTTTTAATCCCGTTCAAATTTCTTTTTCAAGTATTCCATTACAGAAGGATCCTCAAGACCTTCCATATCGCTTAATTCAATTTCAATCGCTTTTGTACTTAACCTGATTTCAATAAATGAAAGCACTATTGACCATGAAAATGCAATTAAGCTAGCAGCAAATACAAACTGTGCTACACGCTGTGACTCTATGTAAATAAAAAACATGGACACTATGGCGAAAAGCAAGGAAGCTACTCCATAGGTTTGCATGTTTCGGATTAACTTAAGACGATATTTTAAATTTTTAATTTGTGTGAAAATCAAATGTCGCTCCTCCTGTGTTTGATATTTGTCATGCAATACCCTTACACGGCTCGACAAAGCTAAAAAACGGTTGGTATAGGCCAGCATAATTAAGCTAATGGCCGGAAAAAGAAGGGCGGGTATATTCACAGTTAATTCCATAGCACAAAAATATAAAGTATTTTTGTGCTATCGTTGTAATTACTCCAATAAATGGAAAAAGAGCTATTTAAGAAAATACAGGCAAGCCTACCAAATGAACCCGGCATTTATCAATATTTTGATGAAAAGGGACATTTATTATATGTAGGCAAGGCTAAAAATATACGTAAAAGGGTTAGCTCCTACTTTTTATCTAATCATCAGCATACGCTTAAGACCATTGAATTGGTTCAAAAAATAAAAGATATTCAATTCACCATTGTGAATTCCGAACACGATGCTTTTATTCTTGAAAATGAACTCATTAAAAATTATCAGCCCAAATACAATATTAATTTAAAGGACGATAAAACCTACCCATATATAGTTATTAAAAAAGAAAACTTCCCAAGGGTGTTTTTAACTAGACGTAAAATAAATGATGGAAGTACATATATAGGACCCTTTACACATGTTATGGCAGTTAGAGAATTAATTGACCATATTAAACATACTATTCCATTAAGAACTTGCACCCTACCTCTTACACAAAAAAATATTGTACAGGGCAAATTCAAAGTTTGTTTGGAATATCATTTAGGTAATTGTCTAGGCCCTTGCCAAGGATTTCAAACCAAAGAAGACTATGATGCTTCTATTGAGCAAGTACAGCATTTATTAAAAGGAAATGTAAAACCTGTCATCCAAAATTTAAAGGCTCAAATGGTTGAACAAGCCAATGCTTTGGCCTTTGAAAAAGCTGCTATTACCAAAAAGAAAATGGAAGAGCTTAATCAATACCAAACTAATTCAGTAGTATATACAAAGCAACAACATCCAATGGATGTTTTCTCCATTGCGCATGAAGCCGATCAAGCTTATGTAAGTTATTTGATGGTTGAAAATGGAAGGATCATTCAAACACATATACTTCCACTCTCCGTTCCGTTAGAGGAAAGTATGGAAACCGTTTTGATTTTTGCTATCCATTATTTTAGAACCAACTTAAGTAGTAGGGCAACTGAAATCATTGTGCCTTTTGAATTAAGTGAAAAAGTATTTGATGTAAAATATACCATTCCTCAAGCAGGTGATAAAGAACAACTTTTAGCCCTCTCTCAAAAAAATGCAAACTATGCACTCAAGGAATGGAAGCATAAACAAGCATTGGTGAGTGTTGAAACAGTTGAGCATCGTGAAGTGTTGGAAGAAATGAAAGAGGCGCTACATTTAACACAAACACCCAACCATATTGAATGCTTCGATAACTCCAACTTTCAAGGAGCCTACCCTGTTTCTGCCATGGTTTGTTTTAAAAATGGCACACCTAGCAAATCAGACTATCGTAAGTTTAATATTAAAACAGTAGTGGGAATTAACGACTTTGCCAGCATGAAGGAATCGGTTGGAAGACGCTATAAATCAGTCGTTGAAAATAAACAACCATTGCCTCAGTTAATTATTATTGATGGCGGTAAAGGGCAGTTAAATGCAGCTTTAGAAGCTTTGACTGAATTAGGTATACAAGACAAAGTAACTACCGTAGGATTGGCTAAAAATATTGAAGAACTGTTTTTTCCCGGCGATACTAAATCCATTATTTTAGATTGGCATAGCGAAGCGCATAAATTAATCCGAAATATAAGGGACGAAGTCCACCGCTTTGGAATACAGTTTCATAGAAGTAAACGTTCCAAAGGAGCGCTAGAAACTGGACTTGATAATATTGTTGGTATTGGTCCAAAAACCAAAGAATTACTACTATTGCATTTTAAATCAGTGCAAAAAATTAAGGAAGCGAAACCAAGTCTTTTGATAACACTAATAGGCGAAAAAAAAGCCGCTATTTTATTAGCGGCTTTTGAAAAGTAATTTTAGTAGACCCATCGATCTTCATCCAAATCGTCAATTCGTTGCCTGATTTTATCGGACTCCAATAATCTCTTTTTCGGATCTTTAATAATATCCTTAATTTCTTTATTAGAGAAATTCTCGTAAGATGTTTTAATAATATGAGAATCGAAATATCTGTGTTCAAGTATGTATGCCCAGTCGGTCATTGCTTTTTGATTCTTAGGATTGTATACTTTTTTCTCCGCAAGATTTTTTCTTAATTTAGGATAGTACAACCAAAATAAAGTTTTCATGTATACCGAATCGCGCTCAATGGTTTGACCAGTTGTTGCATCCACTACGGGCACTTTTTCAACCATTCTTGCAACTGGCGCTAAACCAATAATTCTGTAATACATTCTACTAGTCCTGTTGTCAAAAATCTGCTGCGCTTTGATTCTGAATGTTGTGATATTATCTACAACAGGTGTTTCTTTGTCAGGTTCAGGAATTTCAAAAGAATCTAATTTATTTGGATCAAGCTCATTAGGTCTTGTTACAATTCTTAACCTTCCATTAAAAATACCTCTAATACTGTCAATACTTAATGGGACCGTGAACCTATCATTGATAGGTGCATATGCCCTAATACTACCAGTATCAGAATCCAATATACCAATCAATACTGCAATGAATCGTTGGTCACCATTGTCATCGTTAGCTTGATATATAAAATGTCTATTCTTTTTTTCTCTTGAATCAATATCTTCAATGATTGTTTCAGAATACATGACATCTTCTTTTCTCAAAATAGGCATTTGTAAAGGATACTTCTCTTTCTTTTTTGATTCAATCGAAGAGTCCGCGAAAAATGCATTTACATCCTCTAAACTTGGTTCAAATTTAGTATTGATATTACCAAAGGTATGCGGATCCACTTTTTTAATTTGCGCCCATGTATTTGAAAAGAATAATACTAGGCCAACAACTAAAAGTGATTTGATAAAGCTTGTTGTCTTGTTCATGATATTGATTATATAGACTTGTTATACTTTTTTAACCTATCTATTTTAGCGAAAAACCAAGTGTGTTAGTCATTCTTTGTTCTGTCTTAGCAGCATCTAATGCAATAATATCTGATATAATTACACTACTACCTGAAGTACATCTAGCGATTAAAGCTTCAGCAGCTTTTAATGAACCGCCCGACATTGTGATGGTTTGAGGTTCAGGGAAATTCTTTCCAGAAAAAGACATTTTGAAAGAACTTACTGTATACTCAACACCTTCCAATATAAATCCAGGTAATGATACCACTAATTTATTTTGTAACTTAAACTCACTAGCACCAACAACACCTCCAAAAGGCTTAGAGAAACCTGTTGTACCAGTTAGCTCTACTTTACTTGGTGGAGGTAATTTTTTAGAAGGGATAGTTACTTTAGAAGTAATTTTTCCATCAGTTACTGAAAGTGTAACTGGGCCTTCTGCAGTTGTGATTACTTTATAAGAACCTGGACCAGCTTGATTTACAGTTGCTGCACCAGAAACTACATTAATTTTGATCGCTCCTGCACCACCTGTTGCCCCAGAAACTGATAATTGATTTCCACCAGGTGCCCCGATATAAAATACCCTTGTTGCATCGGTTGAAACAGCTAATCCAGCAGGTACGCCTACTTTATAAGTAACGTCTTTCGTTGTTGTTTTAGTTAATCCAGTTGCTGGATCCTTATAAGAAATACTTACTCTTTTTGTATAATCACCAGGACTTGAAGCTGATGTTTTATATATGTACTCTCCATTTACTAATGGAATACTAGCTCCATCAATGGAAACACTTGGTTTTGTTTCATTTTGGAATGCACTTAATCCAGCTGTAATAACTAATTCATCACCTGTCATTAACATAGATGAATTTGTGCTAGCAAAAGCAGATAAAGATGGAGGAGGTAATGGAACTTTTGTAATATTTCCAAAACAATAATCAACTAATTGTGCTTGACTATTTCTTATGTCATTTTGAAACTTAGATAGTATCGCAACTGCAGCAACAGTTGGTGTCATATGAAAATAAACATTAGCCCATTTTTGAGCAGGTGACATTGCTTTATAAGCTGCATCTTTTGGATCATGTCCAGCTGGCACGGCTGCTAAGTCAGGTAGTTTTTCAACAACTGATTTTAAGCTCGCGTCAACTTTTATTAATTCTTCTTTGTAATTGCCTAATTCAGCAAATAATATATCCCCTTTTGTTTGTCCAGCTTTTCCATTTAAGAACATTCTAGTAGCTGCTTCTAAATCGTCTTCCTTAAAAGGGCCATTAGGTTCTTTTTGACCAGATTCTTTTTTCAAGTCACCTTTTAAAGCTTCAATTTTTTTGAACAATGTTTCAGAAACTTCATTTATTTTTTCTGCCTTTGGTTTCCAAAGCGCAACTTTTTCAGGGAATTGTTTTTTGATTGATTCGTCATCAAAATTCTTGATGATTTCCTCACTTCGCTTAGCAAGTCCTTCATTGGATTTTGCAAAGCTTTCATCGATGGTTTTAAATGCATTCAAAATTTCACTCGAAACATTTAGGGCAAGAAGTGCTGTTAATACCAAGTACATGATATTAATCATCTTCTGCCTGGGTTCTTTAGGTAATGACATCTAAAAAATGTTTTAAATTATTATTTTATTACTTTCCTTTGATTGCATGAATCATATTGCTATACACTTGATTCAATTCAGTCAAATTGTTTGCTAAAGAATTTAATTGATCCTTTGTACGAGCCGCTTCACCAGCTGAGCTTGTCATTGTTTCAGATAAGTTCTTTAAGCTACCATAAAAATGATTTAATTCATCTAATGTTCTACCCATTTCATCAAACTTAGCGTTTAAGTTTTGTAAACCTTGTGTTGAAGAACTGATAGCACCTAAACTATTATTTGTGTTGTCGATTGTTTGTTTTACTTCATTCAATGCATGAATTAATTCAGCACTATCTAAAGTTGCTGATCCACCACCTGCAGGTGCATGACCATGATCGTCTGGAGGTAAAATAGCATAAATCACAAAGATCACGGCTTCTGTTAACATACCAACAATTAACAATTCGGTTGCAAATGGCCAGTGTAAAATTTTAAATAAGGCACCTACAATTACTACTGATGCACCAATGGATACGGCTTTGTCTACCCAGTATTTAAAATCCTTCTTGTGTGTTTGTTCTTTACTCATAACTTGTTTTTATTTTTTTATTGAATGGAGTTTTAGTTAATATTTTGGAGGAGCTGATAATACACATCTGAAACCTATGTATGATTTAGCATTAAATTGATATTCGTAATTTCTAGTACTTACTTGGCAATTATAAGCGATATCCTTCCAAGAGCCACCACGAATGGATTTTCTTGAACGCGTATCAGTAATTTCAATTGACTCTTCAACGTCGTATTGATAGTTTGGATTAAAATCGGCAGGACCTCCTGATTCATCATAAACCGTACTTGTCCACTCAGCAACATTTCCAGCCATATCAAATAAACCAAACCCATTTTCAGTATAAGATCTTACTTTAACAGGTGTAATTCCATCTACTTTAGTATCTCCACCAAAGTAATCTCCTCTACCTGGTTTAAAGTTAGCCATCAATCTTCCTTCTTTAGTACGTGCATATGGCGCACCCCATGGGAACATACCATTTACTTTTGCATTACCTCTTGCAGCGTATTCCCATTCTGCTTCTGAAGGCAAACGGTAAATACCATCAATAATATAATCCTTATTACCTGGCTTGTTTTGATAGTAATCACTATGTTCAGTTCTCCAATGACAAAATGCAGTAGCTTGTTTCCATGTCACACCAACCACTGGATAATCATAATATGATTTATGTGAGAAATACATAATCATCAAAGGATCATTCTGTGACATTGAAAAATCGCGTCCCCAAACTAATGTATCAGGATAAATGGGTTCAATTTTTGTTACTTTAAAAAGATGTTTTGCATTATCCAAACCTTTTCTAGAAGCAGTGGTATCTGCTGCCTTTTTTAAGTCAACAAAATAGTAACGATAAATCATTTTTTGTGGATCAAGTTGCAAAGGATGCCCCTTCATTCTATCTTGTTGAGGTAATACTAATTCAGTCAATTTTGAAGACAACAAACCCTCAATTGCTTTTGGTGTTTTTGCTGTTGCAATTATTTTATTCATAGCTGAAACCTTCTTCCAGTCTACTTTTAAAGTATCTTCATCCGGTATGTCAGTCGTTTTTAAATAATAGTTTAAATACTTTAAAGAATCAGATACATAGTTAACAAATCTATGATATTGTTGATTGGTAATTTCTGTTCGATCCATCCAAAAACTAGCTACGGATACCAATTTTTTTTGATTCATAATGGTGTTATCAACCTGCTCATCGCTTGCACCCATGTAATAAGCTCCACCTGGAATAAATGCCATTTGAGCATCAGTTCTAACTCTAGCATTTCTGCTAAGTTGATTTGATTCAAATGCAAAAAATAATAATGTACTCATTGTTAAAACGAGTAACATTAATAAAAACCTAAACCTTGCTATTTTCAAATTCTTAACCATAATTATTATTTATAACAAAAATTGGACATGCCAAGATTTGTAATATTTAAATTTATTTTTATACATTTTATGCACTTACTCTTGAAAGTATGGATAAAGTTAATAAATTTAAGCCTTTTACAAGCTGCAAATTAACAATTTAGTTGATTGATTTTTGTTAAAAAATCGTTCTGATTGGAAAAAGGGGTCAAACAATTTCCATTTTGGCATATAAAGTATTGATTATCAATAAGTTTTTTCCCAAATGTTAAGCTAATGTTATCATCCAATTTTGAAGTAAATAAAACCATTTTAAAGGGTAAAAAAGAGTAAAAGAGGGGTAATATCTCTTTATTAGCCTTAGTCCCTATACTAACGAGTTCCGTAAAGCCCATAGCAACCAAACTGAAACTTTGAGCCCATATGCTAAATGACGACGGATATTGAAGGATCATTTTACGCATGTCAAATATCATTTGGTGCGCTTGTTGCCCCCAAATGGACTCATTGAACATATTAGCTAAATACAACAAATTATAAGACATCAAGGCATTCCCACTTGGCTGAGCTCCATCATAATTTTCTTTTTTTCTTATCACTAAATCCTGTTGATAAGAAGGGGTAAAATAAAAGAACACCTTTTCATCATCTATAAAATAGGTTTGCACATAACTGGTCCAATGTTTTGCCTTGTATAAATATTGGGTATCCCCAGTAACTTCTTGTAAATGAATATAGGCTTGAATTAAACTAGCATAATCATCTAGGAAAGCAAAGTTGCTATTGACACCGCTGGTTTGAACATGATAAAAATATTTTTCATCCTCTTGATACATGTTTTTTTCTAACCAGGACATGGCATTCATCGCTTTTTCTACCAAACCCTTATCGCCCAATGCTAATGCTGCTTTACACAAAGCGGTGATCATTAAACAATTCCATGATAAAATTATTTTATGATCTGTTGAAGGTCTTATTCTTTTATTCCTAACAGACAAAAGCAAATTCTTTATCGATTTAAATTCAACTGTTTCACTTTCAGAAAAATCATGCTGGGTCCATAAAATATTGGTGTGCTCCCAATTACCTTCTTTTTTAATCTGATAATAATTACAAAAACGCTCAAATATATGATTAGGAATTAAGGATGCTAAATCATCATAATCCCAGGTATAAAATTTTCCTTCCACCCCTTCGCTATCCGCATCTAATGCTGCATAAAAAACCCCTTGTCCATTAGACAATTCATTATATAAAAATGAGATGGTTTGTTCAATGACTATTTTATAAGATTCCTGTTTTGTAACCTGATAAGCCTCTGACAAAACACTTACTAATAGTGCATTATCATAAAGCATCTTTTCGAAATGTGGTGCCTGCCATTGACCGTCGGTACTATACCTTGAAAAACCTCCTCCTAAATGATCATATATTCCGCCTTGTATCATTCGATCTAAAGAGAGGGTAACCTGCTGTAATGAATTTATATCCTTGAAAATATGGTAATGCCTAAGTAGCATTTGTAAGGAAAAAGTTTGTGGAAATTTTGGTGCATTTCCAAATCCGCCCCATTGCTTATCCGCATTTTGCATAATTCGATTGGCAATAATTTCAATTTCCTCTTTACTAGCAACAGTTGTATTTTCAATGTCATTATTTTCAGCAGCACTTTTTATATTGCTGCCTATTAAATGATTTGATAAGTGAGTGGCTTGTTCCTCAATTTTAGTATAATTATTTTCAAAAGCCTGATGTACTCCTTTTAATACATCCATCCAGGACGCTCTATTTTGTAACGCTATTGGAGGAAAATAAGTGCCTCCATAAAATGGTTTCCCATTTGGTAATAAAAAAATATTTAATGGCCAACCACCAGAACCCGTCATTGCTTGGAGCGCTTCCATATATAAATGATCCACATCGGGGCGTTCTTCTCTATCTACCTTAACATTGATGAAATGCGCATTCATATATTCCGCCACTTCAACGGATTCAAAACTTTCACGTTCCATTACATGACACCAATGACAAGCAGCATATCCTATACTTAGTAAAATAGGTTTATTTTCTTGTTCCGCTTTAGTGAAAATAGAAGATGACCATGCTTTCCAATTTACTGGATTGTGGGCATGTTGAAGCAAGTAAGGACTTGTCTCATGAATAAGATCATTGGTAAACTTAGCAGCTGCATTCATTGAATGCAAATTATTTCTTTTTGCTTAATTGGCTCAAATATAAATCGAGGCCAGCAATCATGCTTGGAGTTTGTGGACTTGGCACTTTAATGTGTAAAGTTAATCCAGCGTCTTCAACTGCTTTACAAGTATTTGAACCGAATGCACAAATAGCCGTTCCATTTTGAACAAACTTTGGTTTGTTTTCAAATAAACTTCTCAAGCCACTTGGGGTGAATAAACAAATGACATCAAATTCATTTTTCTCAAACACTGTCTTTAAGTCACTACTTACAGAACGATACATATAGGCTAAATCAAAAGTACAACTATGGTCCTTTAACCAATTTACAATTTCATTATCCTGTTGATTTTCACTACATACATATAAAAAACGCTCAGTCGTTTTATGCTTGTTCAGAACATCAAATAATTTTTTATTAGAACCATCCGCACCAAAGAAAACTTTTCGCTTACGATACATTATGAATTTTTGCAAATACAAAGCCACTGATTCGGTGATGCAAAAATATTTAGTCTCTTGACTTACATTAACTTTTAGTTCATCGCATGTTCTGAAAAAATGATCAATGGCATTTTTACTTGTAAAAATAACTGCTGAATAAGTGGCAATTTCGATTTTGGTTTTTCTAAACTCCTTTGCAGGAATGGATACCAACTCGATTAATGGGTGAAAATGCAATTCAACCTTGTACTTAGTTGCTAAATCAAAATAAGGCGACCTTTCGCTTTCCGGTTTTGATTGGGAAATAAGAATTTTTTTAATGGTCTTACTAGTCGCCGTTTTTTTTACTACACTGATTTCTTTTGCCATTTTACACTTTTCAACTTTAATAAGTTCCCCCAAAAAATTGTACAATAAATTTATACAAAATCAATAGGGGTAATATTTCGAATGCACAAAGGTAAAGAAAAAAATGAAAGGAAGAGATATGTAATTTGTTCCTAACAGACGTTAATGAAAACAAATAACGGTATAAAAATAATAATAGGGTCAAAATGGCAGCACCTATGATTGAAAATGAATTAAATGTAGGCTTTGAAAAAGCGAGCAGTAAAATAAAAGGCAATAGCAATATTCCAAGGACCTTGTTAATCATAAATACCACAAAAACATATGTATTAATTAGCTCATTGGTATTAAAAATATACCCTACTATTTGTAAGCAAAGGTACTTGCACAAATACAGTGCTAGAAAAAATAAACAAATGTAAAAATATACCTGCCAAAAGGAAATAGGCAACAAATGTTGCTTAAAAATGAGCAAAGTAGACATTAAAGAAAAGCTTAAAATAAAATTAATATTAGAAGCGAATGAAGCAATTGTATTCTGAACTAATTGCTCTCTATTTTGCAACATTCTCAAAGAGGATTGACTAAATTGACTAAAGAGCTTTGGATAATATTGTGGGTATATATTATTTATAACACCGTATAAAAAAAGAATAAATAGTATTAGATAAAAAAGGATGTCTTTATCAGGCAATGAATATCGTTGTTCAACTTTGTAAATAATTTGCTCCCCTTTTGTTTTAGCAGCATGCGCAAAGTACAATTGAAAAGCATTATTTTTTTGTGTATAGTACTTTTGATAGTCTTCCAAAATATTAATATTCGAATCCAATACATCAGGATGTAAGGTTTGTATAAACCAGGCATCTGTTTTTAAATAAGTAACAGGGATGATGGGTGTATACTTAATCCATAAAGTATCTTTTTTGACCGTGCTATCCGCCACCAAATTTACAGTATCCGTTTGCACTAGTGCTGTCGCATTTTGCCCATAAGAAGAGAGCCCTAATAGGCAAATAATGCTAACTAAAACGTATTTAATACTTGATGTCATTCGTGCAAAAATAAGTATCCTCACTCAGAATTAGTAACTAATAAGTAGCTTTGTTGAATAAACATAACTATGTCAGGCATTTATATTCATATTCCATTTTGTAAAAAAGCCTGTCACTATTGCAATTTTCATTTTTCAACTCAAATCGAACACATAAACGACTTTGTTGATGCCCTTGTGAAAGAAGTGTCATTGCAAAAAAAATATTTAAGTCAACCTATACAAACTATATATTTTGGAGGCGGTACACCCTCCCTATTAACCGACGCCCAACTCCATAAAATTTTAAATGCCATTCAATCAAATTTTAGTTTATCACCAACCATTGAATTGACATTAGAAGCCAATCCTGATGATATCAATTTTGAAAAAACAAAAATGTGGCATGATCATGGTATTAACAGATTGAGTATTGGCATCCAAAGTTTTCAGGAAGACGCGTTAAAGTGGATGAACAGAGCACATACCACTATTCAGTCTCATCAATCCATTGAAAATGCAAAGAAAGCAGGCATAGATAACTTAAGCATCGACCTTATTTATGGCACACCTCATTTGTCTAAAGAAGCGCTCTTGAATGATATTGAAATGCTGCATCATTATCAAATTCCTCATGTTTCATGTTATGCATTGACGGTTGAAGAAAAAACTGCTTTATATCATTTGATTAAGGACAAAAAAATAGAAGATGTTGATGCCAACAAACAAGCTGAACATTTTGAAATACTTGTAGAGCAACTAGGAAAAATTGGATTTGAACATTATGAAATTTCAAATTTTGCAAAGCGGGGTCATCAAAGTAAACACAACAGCAATTATTGGAAAGGTGTCCCTTACTTGGGACTCGGACCTTCAGCTCACTCTTACAACATTGAATCTAGGCAGTGGAATATTGCCAACAATCATTTATATATTCAAAATATAAATAAGGGCACAATCCCATTCGAAGTTGAAAAT
The DNA here is from genome assembly GCA_039798645.1 of Bacteroidota bacterium. Taxonomy (GTDB): domain Bacteria; phylum Bacteroidota; class Bacteroidia; order Chitinophagales; family Chitinophagaceae; genus Sediminibacterium. The sequence continues at coordinate 10,837 of JBDKFR010000163.1, read as the reverse complement.
TTAGAAACGCCCACCCGCTTCAATGAATACATAATGATTTCACTAAGGTTACTAGAGGGTGTAAATTTTCAAGAAATAGAAGATCGTTTCGGAGCTGCCTACCTAGCACACACCCTAAATATTAAAGACCAATTGAATAATTTGGGTCAATTACAAAACACGCAAAAAGGATTTTGCATTGCTAAAGAAGCAAGGTTTCTTGCTGATGGTATTGCAAGTGAATTTTTTATTACCGATTAAATTAAAATTTGCTCTATCTCCTTGAATGCCTTTTTAGGATCTACTCCTTCCCATAGCACTTTATAAATTGCATCTATAATGGGAATTGGCGCTTTCAATTTTTCATTGATGGCAACAATACATTTACATGCATTATACCCTTCTGCAACCATATTCATTTCCAATTCAGCTGCACGAACTGAATATCCTTTTCCAATCATATTCCCAAATGTTCTATTCCTACTATGCAATGAATAGCAGGTAACTAATAAATCACCTAAATAAACTGAAGCGGCATAATTAACCTTACAAGCTTCTTGCTTATTTTGAACCATGATGGCTGCAAGAAGTTGCTGCATTTCATTTGCAGCATTTGCAATATATACACTTAAAAAATTGTCTCCATATTCAAGGCCATGGGCAATCCCTGCACCTAATGCAAATATATTTTTTACAATACTTGCATATTGCACACCATGAATATCATTGTTAACTATCGTGTTAATATATTCATTCTTGAAATAAGTAGCTATTTGATTTGTGCTTTCTTCATTAATTCCTGAAAAGGTTAAGTAGGATAGTTGTTCGGCGGCAACTTCTTCGGCGTGACTAGGCCCGAGTAAAGTATAATAATCACTTAAAGGAAAGTCAAACTTCTCAGCTAAATATTGATTCAATAAAATATTTAATTTAGGAATAACCCCTTTCACTGCAGAGACAACTTTTTTTCCTTTAAATGAACTGACATCTAAGCCTAGCAAAGAATTTTCAACATAAATTGAAGGGACGGCAATAACAATAATATCTGAGGCAGCTACCACTTTTTTTACATCCTCAGAAAACTGAATTTTTGATACGTCAAAATAAGCGTTTCTTAAATATTGAGGGTTATGGTGACGCTTTTGAAAATAATGGATATTCTCAGCTTGTCGCACCCACCAATTAATGTTATGCCCATTATCAGTCACCATTTTAGCAATGGCTGTTGCCCAGCTACCACTTCCAATAATCCCAATAGTTTGTGTACTCATATCGCAAAGATACGAAATCAAAAAAAAAGGAGTGTTTCAATTAAGAACACTCCTTTTTCAGCTTTTTATGCATCTTTATTTTTTCTCTTCATATAATTTATCCTTCGATACAATTTTCACTAAACTTCCATCTTTTAAAAGTTTACTCACGGTGCTATATGGCCCAGTAATTACCTCGTCACCCACTTTTAATCCGATAACTTCAATATAGTTAAGGTCTTGTATGTCCGTTTTCACTTTTACCATTTTCACTTTGCTATCTTTCTGTAATACAAACACTACTTCGTTAATATCTTCCTCTTTATTATCTGCTTGAGCTGCATTCTTGTCATCCACTGAAGTAGTCACTTTCGTATCCTTTCCATTACCTTCTTTGTCTCTTGTGGTAACTGCATTTAACGGTATTGAAATTACGTTTAACTTAGATTTTGTTTGAATATCAGCACTTGCAGTCATGCCTGGACGAAACGGGAACTTACTATTTTCCTTAATTAAATCTTCATAGCTAGAAGGCTCTAATCTGATATGAACTTTATAGTTAGCAACTTCTGCGCTAGATGATGCAGATGCAGCTAATGCAGAAACAGGGTTTGCAATTTTATAAACAACTCCCTTAAATTTTCTGTTATTGTATGCATCAACTTCCACTAAAGCAGTATCACCAATTTTAACTTTTGTAATATCATTCTCTCCCACATCCACTCTAACCTCAATACTTTTCATATCCGCAACACGCATCATTTCAGTACCAGCCATTTGAGCAGTACCCACAACACGTTCCCCTTTCTTAACACTCATTGAACTAACAATGCCATCCATTGGCGCGGTAATAGTTGTACGTGCTAAATCCTTTTCAGCACGTGATAATTGAGCTCTTACACCTTGAATTTGAGCAGCTCCACTTTTAATAGTTTGTAAAGCACCTAAATAACTAGATTCTGCAGAACGAAAACTTTGTTCCGTTTGTTCAAACTCTGATCTTGAAACTATTTTATCATCCAATAACTTCTTATATCTTTCATAAGTTGTTTTTGTATTCTCGTAACTTGTTTTTAAACCACTTAAGGAAGCCTTAATATTCTCATATTGAGCTTGAAACTGATTTACATTTGCAGTTGCTTGGTCTTTTTGAGTTGAATAGATATCAGCATAAATTTTAGCCAAAACCTGACCTTTAGTTACTTTATCTCCTTCTTCTACAAATAGGTTTACAATTTCACCGGAAATATCTGGACTCACTTTTACTTCAATTTCAGGATATACCTTTCCACTTGCGTTTACCGATTCTGTAATGGTACGTAATTGTACTTTTTCAGAAGTTACTTCCTCTCCAGTTTCCTTGCCTATTACGCCTGCTTTTTTTAATCCTACTAACAAGACAATGATAGCAGTTAAACCTACAAGGATCCAAATTAATTTCTTATTCATATTTCTCTATTTATTTATTGCAATGATATTTGATGGGTTGATATTATAATGACAATGATTCCCCTTTATAAAATTCAAGTAATTTAATTCTAAACACATATTCATATTGTGCAGCTTTAAAATTCACTTTCGCTTTTAAGAAATTGTTTTGGTTATTAAGTAACTCAATAGTGCCTAGTAAACCTAAATCATATCTTTTTGTTGCAAACGCAAAAGTTTTTTCAGCAGATGCTAATGCTTTTTGATTAGCCACTAATTTATTAAACGCTACAACGGCATTATTATACGCAGTAAAGATGTCTTGCTTAAGCTTTAGGTTCGTATTTTCTTTTTGCAAATTAGCATTACGATAATTTAGCTTTGCTTGTTGGTAATTAATTTTAGATTGGTTACCATTAAAAATGGGAATTGACAATTGAAGTCCAAAGCTTTGTCCGAAATTATTATTTACTTGATCACCCCAGCCATTCCAAATATTTCCCCAATTTCTTTTAGTAGTTGTAGGGGTAAATACGGGGCTTTGAATATAATACTTTGCATTGCTAACGGTCACAAAAGGAGTGGTCGCGTTTGGCGTGCTAATTCCTGTTAAATTATAACCACTTATGTAATTAAAAACATTTGAAAAGTTAGAACTCAAGTTATATCCAAAACTTAAGCTTGGATAAAAACCTGATTTTGCAACTAATTCATTCTTGGAAGCTGCCTTTACTCTTAGGTCTGCTGCTTTTACACTTGGTAAATTTTGTGCAGCAACATTATAAACATAATCAGGTTGTAAATCGGCAAAAGACTGTAGTTTAATATTATCAACAGATTGCACTTGTATATCAAAAGGTTGACTTGCATCTAAATTCAAAAGCGCCTTTAATTGCATTTTACTTTGTTCAATATTGGCGTTTGCTGATATATAAGTACTACTATCATTTGCTAATTGTGTTTCCAGTTCTAACAAATTTAATTCAGGCAACAAACCAACTTCAACTCTTTTTTTAGTTGCTGCTAATTGTTCTTTAGTCTGACTAATTTGAATTTTAGTTATTTCTGTTTGCTCAATTGCCGATAATACTTGCAAATAAAAGGTAGCAACACTTAGTGAAACATCATTCACTGCATTTAATTTATCAGCCTCTGATGCCTGCCAACTAAAACTTGATGATGCTGCAGCATTGGTTAATCTACCTGCATTAAAAATTTGAATTCCACCATTTAATCCAAAATTATTATACAAAAACTGTGTATTCGTGAATCCGTTTGTTGTAGGGTCAATGGATCTACCTAACCTTAAACCCATTCCTGATGATCCATTAATGGTTGGCAATTGATTAGATTTAGCCAAATCAGCTTGTAACTTTGCAATACGTGACTGAATATCAGCTTGTTGTACCGATATATTGTGCTCAATTGCATATTCTATACATGTTTTTAAATCCCATTTAGCTGGATTTTGTGCATGTAAAGAAGTTGTAAAAGTTATTAATAATAAAAATAATATGTATTTCATGTGTTTATTTTAGCTCTCTATTTTAACACTACAAAAGTAAGTTATAAAAAGCTACTTGTCTAATTTTTAGACAAACGGAAAAGGTTGCTTCTTAAACGCTTTTATTGATACATGAAAGGCTGAGATAATAAGCTAATTTGCAATTGCCTCTGTTTTTTTATAGTAAAATAGCCTGTATAATATGAGTACAATCACTATAAGCACCAAAGCAGTCAAGGCGGCATAAGGCTTATCAATAACCACTGCAACCGCTACAAAAGCATAAGACATTACAAAAATTGCCGCCAAAATAGGAGTCCATTTTTTTAATACCCCAGTTACTGATTCATTACCCTGGCCTTTTCTTCTTAATATAAATAATGTAGCCGCTGAGGTACTCATTCCCATGCAATCCAAAAAGATACTAAAGCTTAAAACATCATCTACCCCCTTCCCAAAAAAGGTTACTAAAATAGTGGTAATAGCGAATACCGTTAAACCGGGAACCAGTGCGTCCGTTTTTGGATGTTTTGATTGAAATATTTTGGGTAATACTTTGTCCTCACTCATGGCAAACATCACACGTGGATTACTCATTAAAATTACATTCACGTAGGCAAGCACACTTAACACCATAGCAAAATCAAATACCTTTGCACCATAAGTTCCAAACCAGGCCTCAAATAACAAAGACCCAATCGCATTTGCATTTTTCATTTGATCAAAACCAATCACTTTAATATAGGTATAGTTGATAGCGAGGTATAAAAACAAAACGATAAAAATTCCTAGCACAATGCCACGTTGCATTGTTTTAGCTGACTTCACCTCTGATCCAAAATTAATTGTTTGTTGATACCCACCATAAGTAAAGAATACCGACACCAAACTTACCAATAATAAAAGTCCTCCATTGTTTCCATCGTATACTCTTATTTCACCTTCATTCACACCATGTATAGGTACAGTAACACCTTTGAATAAAGAAGAAATTAATAAAAGTATTAAGCTGATTTTTACAATCATTAATACATTCTGCGTTCTACTACTCGTTTTTAAACCCAACAAATTAACTATGTAAAAAAGGCCTACAGACATAGACGCAACACATACATTAAAAAAAGTACTTGAGGGGTGCCCAAACAATAAATCACTCACATAGTCAGCACCAATTAAAGCAACCACCGCTAATGAAGCGGCATTACTAATTAAAATAAGCACATTAATTGTGAAACCTACACCAGGATGATAACAATGCGCAAACACTTTATAATATCCACCCATCACAGGTAAGCGTTGACCAATTTCAGCATAGGTAAGCGCCCCAAATAAGGCAACGATTCCACCAATGATCCAGGCTGAGAAAAAAATAGCAGTTGTGCCTGACTTAGCTGCTATCGTTGCAGGCGTTTTAAAAATACCCATTCCTATTACCAAGCTTACTACAATCATAGTAAGACTAAAAAAATTAATGCCTTGCTTTTGCTTCATTGTGCTTTTTTAAAATCTCAATTATTTAATTAGCGTAATTAAAATCCGCAATATTTGTTAAGGTTAAATATATAAAATGTTGGCTAGTTTTCAACAAAGCGTTAATAATTAAAATATATCGGGCCATATTTTAGCAATAAGTTTGTGGTGGAATTAGGTTCATGTAAATGATTAAAAGGGAATCCAGTAAATGCTGGAGCTATTCCCGTAGCTGTAAGTTTATCGTTGTTAGCAACGAATTGCGCAAATCCACTGAAGTAATTTGGGAAGGATGCAATTTAAAAGAACAAGCCAGAAGACCTGCCTAGTTAATTTATAACCAACAGCTTTCGGGTAAAAAGCAGGATTGTAAAACATTGTAGAAATGATTTTATATGATTTACCAATTGGGTAACCTATAATTTTTCTTCAGTCACTTATGGTTCTTTTTTCCAGGAAGCTCATTGTTAACCAACAAAAACAAAACAATGAGCAAAAAATTAATCACGCTCTCGGTCGGCTTAATAGCAACCACCCTTCTCTTTGGGCAAAAAGACACCCTCTCAAAAAATGCTTCAGAAAAAAAAGTTGTTGAAAAAACGACAAGCACTTTAGACGATGTAATTGTTACTGCCAATAAAATAGAGCAGAAACAAAATACAACTGGGAAAGTTGTTACCGTTATTTCTAGCCAGCAGTTAAATGCAAGAGCAGGTCAATCCGTTGCGCAAGTATTAAGCGAACAAGCAGGCATGTATTTACCAGGCGCCCTAAGTAATGCAGGTACTGTTCCAAGTATATATATGCGTGGTGCTTCTAGCGGTCGTACTTTAATTTTAGTGGACGGCGCGCCAGTTGGTGACCCTTCAATGATTAGCAATGAATTTGATTTGAACCTTGTTCCATTAGCACAAATTGAAAGAATTGAAATTTTAAAAGGTTCTCAAAGCACACTTTATGGATCGGATGCCATTGGTGGTGTTATCAATATCATCACCAAGAAAAAATCAGGCAGTTTTATTACCGGAGGTGCGAGTACAGGAACCTATGGTACCAAAACTAATCAGCTTGCATTAAATGGTGTACTTGCAAAAATAAATTATACCGCAGGATTTGAAAATCAAAAAGCAAATGGATTTTCATCGGCTGCAGATAAAAACAATGTAGGCAATTTTGATTTAGACGGGTATAAAAACAATAGTTGGTTTACAAAATTGAATTTTAAAATTAACAACCAGTGGTCAGTACAAGCAAATACACGCAAAACAGCATATAAAGCGAGTATCGATTACGGTGCCTTCAAAGACGATAAGGATGAATATTTTAACAATGCAACTACCATGTCAGGATTGCAATTAAAATATAAAAAAGAAAAGACCGTTTTTCAATTTCAATATCAATACACAACACAGAATAGAAGTTATTTAAATGATAGCGCGGACAAACAATATATTATTTACGAAAACAACCAATATGCTGGTAAAACACATTTCGTGGATGCCTTTTTATCTAAATCAATAGGTCAATATGCACAATGGATTATTGGTACTGATTTTAGATATGGCTCCTACAATCAAACCTATGCCAGCATTAGTGAGTATGGACCCTATAATGAAAATTTTAAAGACACTTTCCAATTTCAAAATGCAGTATATGGGTCATTAATTTTAAATGACGCATCCAAAAAATGGTTGTTAGAATTGGGGACAAGATACAATCATCATTCCCGTTATGGTGACAATCAAACCTTCACTTTTAGCCCGTCTTATGTGATTCAGCCAGGACTTCGCTTAATTTCTAGTATCTCCTCCGGATTCAAAGCACCAAGCTTATATCAAATAAGCTATAACACACAATTGAAAGCAGAAACTTCAGTGAACTCAGAAATTGGAGTTGACTATAGATCTTCTCCAGTTGATGCTAGAGTGGTTTATTTTAACAGAACCATTAATAATGGTATTGACTACAATTACATTGATTACAATTTTTTTAATTTCATCAAGCAAAAAGTAAATGGATTGGAAGTAGAATTAAATCATCGTTTACCACATAATCAATGGGTAAGTGTTAACTATACTTTATTGAACGGACAAGAAACCAATCAAAACAGAGTAACCACCATTGATACAATTACTTATGATTACTTATTAAAAAGACCTAAGCATAGTTTGCAATTGCAATATAATATTGGTTACAAGAAATGGGAAGCTTCTATTTCAGGCCGCTATATAAGTAGCCGTAATGATGTTGGCGGTTATGCTACACCAGACGTAAAACTAGATTACTATACTTTAGTAAATGCACATATTCAATACCAAGAAAATAAGTGGCTCAGCTTTTATATAGACCTACAAAACATATTTCAAGATCGTTTTCAAGAAATATATGGATACAATACAATGGGTAGGACTATACAGGTTGGAATTAGACTGCATTAGTCATTTGAACTTTTTAATAGATGATACTAATCCTGCGATAAATTTTTGTTAGCACCTTTAAATAAAAAAAGCTTTGTATCTTCATACAAAGCTTTTTTTATGCAGTTCAATTTTAATGAATTAGTCACCGTAATTTTTACTTTGTTTGCCGTAATTGATATTGTGGGATCTATACCATTATTGATTGCTATGAAGGAAAAATCGGGCGTTATTAAGTCATTGCAAGTGACATTGATTTCTGGTGGTTTGATGGTTGCTTTTTTATTTTTAGGTAAACCTTTTTTAAGTGTATTAGGCTTGGATGTAAAATCATTTGCGGTAGGTGGTTCAATCGTAATTTTTTTATTAGGATTAGAAATGGTATTAGGTCATGAAATATTTAAAGGTGATAAAAATGGACATACGGGTTCGGTAGTCCCCATTGCCTTCCCAATTATTGCGGGAAGCGGAACACTTACTACTATTATGTCGCTTAAAGCTAATTTTGAAGAAATTTATATTCTTCTTGGGATATTAGTCAACTTAGTCATCGTGTTTACGGTATTGAAGTCGTTGAATATAATAGAAAAACTGCTAGGGCCCGGGGGCTTACTAGCAGTTCGTAAATTTTTTGGTGTTATTTTATTAGCGATTGCTGTTAAAATTTTCTCCAGTAATGTGGGTGCTTTAAAACGTTAAAAAGAATATTTTAAATTCACTATATAATTTCTACCCACAGCTGAAATTCCACTCGCAAAATACCTATAATTTAAGTCGGAAATATTTTCAACTTGAATGCCAATACTTAAGTTTTTTGTCGGCGCATAACTTGAAGAAAAATTAAATGTCATCCAACTAGGCATGCCATCCTTAGTTGCATAAATTTCATTGTCTTCACCATTTAAGTTATAATCTTCAATATGTTTCCAGCCATTAAAAACACTAAATATTTCAGCATTTAATTTATTCGTTCCATGCTTTAATCCAATGCGACCATAGCTTGGAGGAATATGGTCTAAAGGCATTTCTTTTAATCCATCATCATAGGTTCCCTTTGTATAAGTATACGTAGCCGTCAGGTTGGTGTTATGTATAATTTGCAAGCGACCATTTACATTAAACCCATAAACATTTGCTTTAGCTTTATTCTGAGTTGCATATACATCACTTAATACACCCTGGTAACTAATTTGAGCTTGTCCATTCCATAAAAATTTATCAACGACTAATGCATTTTTAAACCAAGTATAAAATAAAGATCCGCCCAATGAATAAAGGCTTGTATTTTTTGAAATGTTAATTTCAGCATTATAAGTATACTCAGGTTTTAAGTCCTTATTTGGAACAACCACATAACCTGTTTTGGTATCAAATACTTTTGTTAAATCATCAATATTAGGCGCTCTAAATCCACTACTTAATCCAAATGCAACACGATATCCTTTATCGCCATTATATACTAATCCAAGGTTTCCGGTAAATGCCGCATTGGATTGTTTTGCTTCTGTAAATGGAAAATGCATTAAAGAGGTATCCTTGAATTGTGCATTCAATTGTACTAAATTAAGTCTGATACCATCATTTAATACCCAATGCGCATCTAAGTTTTTAATGTGTTGTGCATACAAGGACTGATAAGCCATACTTGTAGGACCATCACTATATCTAGTCGTAATGGCACTATTTATATTTGTACTTATATTGTTTCTATATGCCGTAGAGTTTACAATATCATAATAAGACTCTATTCCAAAATGTACTTCACCTTTAGCATCCTTATGCAATAAATCTAAATTGGCACCAACAATATCAACTTTTTCAAATCTAAAATCCTTGTTATTAGATTTCAGCTTTCTACTAATTCTACTTTCTTCTAAATGCTGGTAATTCGTATTAAAAGTTAATTCAGTAAAATATCCTTTCAATTTAGTTTTACTTAATTTATACCCCGCCATATTACGAACCTGTGGCCCATAATACCATTCTGCATAAACGGGCAACCCTTTGCTTGTTTCAGTTAACCTATCATATCTATTATAATCAGAAGAATTCGACAACTGAATATTCACTAAATGTTCGGTATTATCATTAGGCTTGAAAAAGATTTTTTGTAAAAAATCGGTTTGCGAATATCCAGTTGTTTTTTGAATATTTACTTTACTCGCATTACTATTAACTACATCAACCCCATTTTCCCTGGTTACAAAAAATAAACGTTTCCCAAAATCAGGATATGCACTTGAACGATTATTTCCTTGGCGTAAATCACCAAATGAGCTATTGGTAAATGAGGTTAAAAAAGCCCATTTGTTATTGGCAATATTAATATCAATGTGGGCACGATTTTCATTTTGTCCTGATGCATTACGATATACCGCATTGCCATTTGTCTTCCATGTATTTTTATTATTCAACATTGGATTTTTAGTAAACATATTTACAACGCCACCCAATGCATCACTTCCATACATGGTAGAACTTGGACCATACAATATTTCAACACGATCCAGAATCATATTGTCAACGGAAATAATATTTTGTAAATGACCTGCTCTAAAAATGGCACTATTCATTCGCACTCCATCTACCATTAGTAAAACACGACTCGCTTCAAAACCTCTTATCACTGGACTTCCCCCTCCTAGTTGACTTTTTTGAACAAATACTTGACCAGATGCAGTTAAGATATCAGCAGTATTAGCTTGCTGATTTATTAAATTTTTATCTGTAATTAAACCTATTGTTTGAACTAAATTTTTTGAAAGTGTCGGAAACTTATTTGCAAATAC
>JBDKFR010000162.1:0-9095 GCA_039798645.1 Bacteroidota bacterium | reverse complement strand
AAATCAACTACCTCACAAGGTGCACCCATTTTAATAGCTGCAAATGCTGCATCCTGTGCTTGTTTTTCTAAATTCCAAACATCAATTTGTCGTTGTGATGGTTTTCCAACACAAATGGTTCTAGATATATCAGATTGATACCCCTCGCAGGAAGTACCCCCGTCAATTAATACAATATCACCTTCTTGAATGGTTTGTGGCGCAATACTTCCATGAGGTAATGCCGAATATTTACCTACAATCACCATGGCACCTCCTGAAAATCCTAGTTTTCTAAAGGCGCTACTTATATTAGCACTAAACTCGGTTTGTGACATACCTGCTTTAATGGTTGGAAAAGCCATTTTATAAGCTTCTATCGTAACATCATTGGCAATTTGCATCAAATCAATTTCAGCTTTTGATTTATACATTCTACAGCCAGCTGTAATAGGCGTTGCATCAACGATATCAAATGAAGGTGCTACTTTTTTTACACCATTGGCTATAAAAAATCGAACCCCTTCCTCCATTCCAATTTTATTGTATTTCACACCTCTATCTTTAACGGCATTAGCAATTAATTGATAAGGACTTTCATGCTCCTCCCAACATCTAATCTCCTTGCCAAATTCAGGTTTAATTAATTCTTTCGCGCGGTCTTCTTCAAATTTTGGACATATATAAATGATATCACCATTAGCTGGAATGACAACCCCAAATGTCCTTTCACTTTGTCCCCAGCGCATACCTGTGAAATAAAAGCAAGTAGTTGTGCCTTCTAAAAATAACGCGTCTATCTTTTCTTTAGACATTAGTTCTTGTGCTTTAGCGATTCTAGCTTTTCGCTCCGATACGGTAATTGGAACGATTTTAGATTTAAAATCAGGGCCCTTAAATATATCAGCACCCACTTGGGCTGTTAATTTGTTAGCAAATGGAATGCTAGCAGCACTCAAGGAAGCCAAACCTAAAAATTTTCGTCTGTTATATGTCATATATATAATTTACCATTTAAAGATATTACTAATTTAATTACACATAAAACTTTAAATTTAACCATAGAATAATTCAATTGGATTGTTCTCTCATCTTTAATATTGATTGCTTTGAAATTATTAACGTTATGCCTATGTATTTTTTGCTTAAGTATAAGCACAAATATATTTGCTCAAAAAAAGAATGCTCATATACAATATCATATTCATCAAGCAATTGATAGCATTAATATTGATGGAAGAATGTCTGAAGTATCATGGCAAAAAGCCGAACTTGCTTCCAAGTTTGGAATGGTGCTTCCCATGGACACCAGTATTGCAAATGTCCCAACAGAAGTAAGATTAACCTACGATAAAAACAATTTATACATTATTGCAATTTGCTACAAGGCCAGCAAAGGCAAGGATATGGTGGAGTCCTTAAAGAGAGATTGGAATTTTGGAAAGAATGACAATTTTATTCTGTTCATGGACACCTATGGTGACTTAACAAATGGATTTGCTTTTGGCACTAATGCCGTTGGAGCACAATGGGACGGCACCATGTATGATGGTGGAAGTGTTGATTTAAACTGGGATAATAAATGGACTTCTGCTATTTATAATGATTCGAGTAAATATGTTTGGGAAGCAGCTATTCCCTTTACCTCTATTCGATATAAAAATGGAATTAAAGAATGGGGTATTAATTTTAGTAGAAACGATTTAAAGACAACCGAAAAATCTAGTTGGGCGTCAATGCCAAGAAATTTTCCAACTGCCTCCTTATCCTACACTGGAAATTTAATTTGGGATCAAGAACTGCCATCACACCAAAATAATTTTTCACTTATTCCTTATTTAAAAACAAGTTATAGCAAAGAATTTGCCAATGCTGACGGATCTAAAATAAATTCACCTAGCACGAAAATCAATGAAATTGGAATGGATGCTAAAATTAGTTTATCCTCTTCCTTAAATTTAGACTTAACGGTGAATCCCGATTTTTCTCAGGTTGAAGTTGATCGACAAGTTACTAACCTTAGTCGCTTTGAATTATTTTTTCCAGAGAGAAGACAATTTTTTTTAGAGAATGCCGACTTGTTTTCCAATTTAGGTTTTGCGAATGTGCGTCCATTTTTTTCACGACGCATTGGACTAAATACGCACATTGATTTTGGTGCTAGAATGAGTGGCCGTATTGATAAAAATTGGAGAGTAGGTATTATGGATATGAAAACCGCCGATAATGTATCCGATAATACTTTAGCCCAGAATTTTGCTGTACTTGCATTACAAAGAAAATTATTTAAAAAATCAAGTATCGAATTATTTTACATTGACAAAACAGGTATAAATGATAATGGAACTTATAACCGTAACCTAGGATTTGAATATTTAATTGCACCTTCCAATAATTTATGGTCTGGGAAAACAATTTTCATAAAATCATTTACACCGCAAAAAAATGGAAACGATTTTTTAAACGCTGGTAACTTACAATACAGTAACAGAAAATGGATTGTTTCATGGCAGCATGAAATTGTAGGAAATAACTTTAATGCTGAAGTGGGTTATGTTCCAAGAAATAATTACATAAAAATATCGCCGTCAGTTACAAGATTATTTTTTCCAAAAAGTGGTATGATATTAAGTCATGGTCCTCAATTTACAGGAACCTATTATTATAATACCAATTTAGAAAGTACCGATAACACTAAACTTTTCACGTATTTAATTACTTATCGAGACAAGAGTACCATAGCTGGTGTTTTACAAAATGATTACGTAGAACTATTGGCGCCATTTGATCCTACCCGAATTGGGAAAACCCCATTAGCTGCGCACACCATTCATAGTTGGAATACGGCTGGCTTTGATTTTATATCAGCACCACAACATCAAACCACTTTTACCCTTTCGGCAAGAGTTGGTGGATATTATGCAAATGGAAATTTATTAAGCATTTCGGGGGATATTGGTTATCGGATACAGCCTTATGTTAATATTGATTTTGCAGCAACCTATAATCAAATTTCTTTGCCCGCACCATGGGGAAATAATAACTTTTTATTACTTGGTCCAAAAATGGATGTAACATTTACTAAAAAATTATTTTTCACTGCATTTTACCAGTACAACGAACAAACAAAAAATATTAACTTTAACACAAGGCTCCAATGGCGATATAAACCAGTATCTGATTTATTTATAGTTTATACTGATAATTATTATATTGGACCTGTCTTTATTAAAAACAGGGCATTAGCGTTGAAATTTACTTATTGGTGGAATAAATAATTAGTATGAGGTATAAATATATTGCAATCCTATTTTTATTGGCATGTGTAAATACATTTGCACAATCAACTAAAAATAAAGCTGCGTTGGCTATTGATAAAATCATGGCTAATTATACAAATGAAAATGAACCAGGCGCGAGTGTACTAGTGTTGAAAAATAATAAAGTAATTTTTAAAAAAGGTTATGGTGTAACGGACATAAATTCCATGCAACCCATTAAATCTAATACTAATTTTAGATTGGCTTCGGTGACCAAGCAGTTTACTGCTATGTCCATTTTAATGTTAGAAAAAAAACGTAAGCTTTCGCTTGAAGATTCACTTTCAAAATATTTCTCCATTCTACCACCCTATATTTCTAAAATCAAAATTAAAGATTTACTAACCCATAGCTCAGGTTTAATAGACTATGAGGATCTTATGCCGGCAAATCAAGTAACGCCTTTACATGATACCAATTGCTTGCAATTAATGTTTTTTGTCGACTCACTTTATTTTACAGCTGGAACCGAATATAAATATAGCAATACGGGATATGCAATCCTTGCTTTAATTGTAGAGCAAGTAAGTGGTAAACCCTTTTCACAATTTGTAAAGGAAAATATTTTTAAGCCGCTGGGTATGAAAACCACCGTCGCATTTGAAGAAGGAAAAAATACAGTGGCAAACAGAGCTTATGGTCATAGTTTTGAAAATGGAAATTGGAAACAAACAGATCAAAGTTTAACAAGCGCGGTATTAGGTGATGGTGGCATTTACACTAATGTGCAAGAATATACTAAATGGATAAAAGCTTTATGGAATTATAAATTACTACCTGAAGCAACACAATTAAGAGCTTGGTCAAAAACCACATTAAATAATGGCAAAACCATTGATTATGGTTATGGATGGCATGTAGAAGACTTTTTAAATATTACACATCCATTTCATGATGGGAGTTCAATTGGTTTTAGAAATTCAGTAGGTTTATTCCCTGACCAAAAATTAATGGTGATTATATTAACCAACAGAAACGAGCACGATCCTATTGAAGAGGTTCATAAAATTGCGGCTCTTTATCTTGAACCATAATAAAAGCTTAAATAGGTAAATGAAAAAACGCTATCAAGTATTATTGGTATTATCGCTTCTATCCATGGTTACTTTTTTGGATAGAGTAGCCCTTAGTTCGGCAAGTAGTAATATCATGGATAGCTTACATATAAGTACAGTGCAATGGGGGTGGATTTTAGGCATGTTTACCTTGGCTTATGCAAGTTTTGAAATTCCAACAGGTTGGCTTGGTGATAAATTCGGTGGGAAAAAAATATTAATTAGGGTCGTATTATGGTGGTCAGTATTTACCATTTTAACAGGACTTGCATCTGGATTTATCATGTTATTAGTGGTGCGGTTTTTATTTGGTGTTGGCGAGGCAGGCGCTTATCCCAACACTTCCATTATTTTATCAAAATGGTTTCCTGTATTAGAACGTGGTCGTGCACAAGCAACCATATGGGGTGCTAGCCGAATAGGTGCTGCATTAACTCCTTTTATTGTATTACCTATTCAGCAAAAGTATAGCTGGCACATTTCCTTTTATACACTTGGATTTGTAGGAATCGTTTGGGTACTATTTTTTATTTTCTGGCAAAAAGAGGATCCTACCCAAAGTAAAAATATTTCAAAACAAGAATTAGATTACATCATTGCTAATAGAGATTTGCCTATTCAAGCTGAAAATGTAAAAACTTCATTTTGGTCAGGCTTTAAAAATAAAAACTTGGGCTTTTTACTCCTAATGTATATATGCTATGCAGTAGGCGCATATTTTTTTCAGTCTTGGTTTCATACTTATTTGCAAAAGGGAAGACAAATTCCAGCAGAGCAATTAATTTGGGCATCCTCGGTTCCATATTTATTAGCTGCATTAGGTTGTTTTACAGGTGGATGGTTAAGCGATAAAGCCTGTTTACGTTTTGGAAAAAAATGGGGCCGTCGAATCGTACCCATTGTAGGTTTATTTGTTTCAGGTATTTGTATTATATGTGCTTCATTGGTTAATGATAATTTAATATGTATTGTATTACTTGGGGTGGGTATGGCTTTTATGGATTTAACGGCTCCTGTCGCATGGGCAGTTTCTATGGATATGGGTGGCACTAAAAGTGGTACAGTATCAGGCGCAATGAACTCGGCGGGCTTACTAGGCGCATATTTGAGCACAGTGGTTTTTGGTTATTTGGCTTCTAATTATGGATATTATTTACCCGTGTTGTTTATTGGCATACTCGTTTTTTGTGGCAGTTTTGTTTGGTTAAAAATCGATGCCTCTCAAAAAATTCAGTTCCGACAAATATCTACCTAATTTCATTTTTACATGTTAACGAAACTAAAAACGGGTATGACTAATGAATCGTTTAAATTTGCAAATAAGAAATAAGCTAATCATGCAAAAGACTTTCATACAACTCGATAAATTATTTATACTTGGAATTCTTATTTTATGTGCTTGTGGCAAGAAACAAGAAACCATACATCCAAGTGTCGAAACAATTACTTCGTCGGTATATGCCTCGGGAACGGTAAAGAGTATTGGTCAATATGAGGTTTATTCAAAAGTAAATGGTATTGTTGAAAAATTATTTGTGAGCGAAGGAGCGGATGTAAAAAAAGGGCAAGCTATTATCTCGTTATCAAATAAAGCACAAGCATTGAATTTTGAAAATGCAAAATTATTGGCTAACTTCTCATCAGTCGAAAGTAATCATGAGAAATTAAGTCAAGCACAAAACGAATTAGAAGTTGCTAAATTAAAAATGGAAAACGACGCTTCCTTATTTGAACGTCAAAAAAAATTATGGGATAACCAAATTGGAACTAAAAACGATTTGGACCAAAGGGAGTTAGCTTATAAAAATAGTACTACCCAGTATAATGGAAGTAAATTAAAATTAAACGACCTCAAAAAACAAATTGATTTTCAGTCTAAGCAAACTAATAAAACAGCAGCTATTTCCTCAAGTACACTTAATGATTTTATCATAAGTTCTGAAATAAATGGAAAAGTATTTAGTATTAATAAGGAAATTGGAGAGATGGTTACATCTCAAATGCCCGTTGCAATCATTGGTGACGCAAAAACATTTTATGTTGAATTACAAGTAGATGAATATGATATAGCTAAATTAAAGAAGGGGCAAAAAGCAATGATATCAATGGATAGTTATAAAGGGAAATCATTTGAAGCTTTCATTGATAAAATTTATCCTATCATGAATGCAAAATCAAAATCATTTAAAGTTGATGCAATATTAACAACACAACCGGAAAGTTTATTTCCTAATTTAAGTGCACAAGCCAATATCATTATTGAAATTAAAGAAAAGGCAATAACTATCCCAAGAGCCTATTTAATTGACAATGAATATGTTTACTTAGCTAATAAAGAAAAGAGAAAGGTGAAAGTGGGTTTGATGGATTATGAAAAAGTGGAAATACTTTCTGGCATCAACAATAGCGATGAATTGGTAAAATCAATTCAATGAGAAAGCGTTTACTTATAAATATTGCAAAATCGCTTTTGCTGGCTCGATGGAGACAAACCTTAATTGCTGCCATAGGTGTGACGTTTAGCATTACTATGTTTATTACGCTGCTTAGTTTTATGTCGGGTCTTAACGACTTATTAGACGGTCTTATATTGAATAGAACACCGCATGTAAGAATTTATAACGACATCAAGCCCAATGCTGACCAACCAATTAATAATAGTACACAGTTCACTAAAACACATAATTTTATTGGTTCCATAAAATCTGATGCCAATAGACAAGCCATTTATAATAGTGAGGCAATTATTAAGTCTATTTTAAATGATCCACGTGTTTTAGGTCTTTCACAAAAATTAACAGCACAGGTTTTTTTTAACGATGGTAGTATTGATATTACGGGTAGTATTTTTGGTATCAATCCAACTGCCGAAACCGAGCTTTACCATTTTGATGAATATATCACAACTGGAAATTCGGCAGATTTAACTAAGGTAAATAATAGTATCATTTTAGGACAAGGATTGGCGGATAAATTATTAGTACAAATCGGAGATGCAGTCCAAATCACGACTTCAAAGGGCGACTTATTTCAATTAAAAGTGGTGGGCACCTTCCAGTCTGGTATTAAGGACTTTGATAATGTGCAGAGTTATGCTTCTATTAATACGGTTCAAAAAATATTATCAGTACCCAATGATTATATAACTAGCATTCAAGTTAAACTTAAGGATATTACGCAAGCACCAACAGTTGCAAAACAATATCAGCAATTATACCAAACGGATGCCGAAGATATTCAAACGGCTAATTCACAATTTGAAACTGGAAGTTCTATACGAACTCTTATATCTTACTCAGTAGGTATTACCTTATTAATTGTTGCAGGATTTGGTATTTATAATATTTTGAACATGATGATTTTTGAAAAAATGGATTCTATTGCCATTTTAAAAGCAACTGGTTTTTCAGGCAAGGATGTAAAAAGTATTTTTATCTATATTGCTATTTCAATTGGGATTTTTGGTGGTCTCATGGGATTGTTATTTGGATTTGGATTATCAGCGCTTATTGATCAAATACCATTTAATACCGCATCACTTCCAACGATTAAAACCTATCCCATTAATTATAATCCTAGATTTTATTTAATTGGAATTGTATTTTCATTTATCACCACTTACTTTGCTGGTTGGTTCCCTGCTAGAAAGGCAAGTAAAATTGACCCTGTGGTTATTATAAGAGGTAAATAATATGGAAAAGATATTAGAGGCAAAAAATATAAATAAATTCTTCCACGACCCAGTACGCATACAGGTTCTTGAAGACTTAAGCTTTAGTATCAATAAAGGAGAATTTGTTTCACTTACCGGCAAATCGGGTTGCGGAAAATCAACCTTGCTTTATGTATTGTCAACTATGGATACTGATTATGATGGAACCTTATTAATTGATGGCATAGAAATGCCTAAAAAAGATGAAGGATTTTTAGCGAAGATTAGAAATGAAAAAATTGGGTTTGTATTTCAATTTCATTATTTACTTAACGAGTTTAATGTATTAGAAAATGTAATGCTGCCTGGTTTAAAACTAGCTAAGTATAGTAGAGCCGAAGTGGAGCATCGAGCCATGGAGAAATTAAAAATTTTAGGCATTGATCATTTAGCCTTAAAAAAATCGAATCATGTATCAGGTGGTGAAAAACAGCGAGTTGCTATTGCACGTGCATTAATAAATGATCCACATATCATTATGGGAGACGAGCCTACTGGCAACCTTGATAAAAAAAATAGTGACTTGGTATTTGATATATTCAATCAGCTAGCCGATGAATTTAAACAAACTTTATTGATTGTTACGCACGATCCAAGTTTTGCCGAGCGCACACATCGCATCATTAAAATGGAAGATGGAAAAATTATTTCCTAAATTTAATCCAGACCCTTTCTTTTTCTAAAAGATGAAGGATTCTCTCCAGTAATTTTTTTAAATATTTTATTGAAATATGAAAGGCTTTCAAAGCCAGTGTCATAGCATGCTTCCGTTACATTCGCATTTTGCATTAATAATTTTTTAGCATGATTAATTCGATACTGATTTACAAAATCGGTATAAGTGAGTTTAGTAGCCTTTTTAAAATACCTGCAAAAAGCAGCTTCCGTTAAGTTTACCTCGGAAGCAATATCTATAATTTTAATGGGTTCTTGAAAGTGTGTTTCTACATATTTGTATATGACATGCATTCTTTCTTGTTCTTTAATAGCCGAGTGTGCTGCGATGGGTCTGGTATGCAATAAAGTATA
>JBDKFR010000161.1:0-2924 GCA_039798645.1 Bacteroidota bacterium | reverse complement strand
ACTTATAGAAGAGAATAAAGTACGAAGTAAAATGGTGCCGGATGTCGGAATCGAACTGACGACCTTCGCATTACAAGTGCGCTGCTCTACCAACTGAGCTAATCCGGCTTTATTAAGGAGGAGCTACTATACCAATTTATTTAAATTTGAACTAGTTTTTAGCTTTTAACTAAGGTTAATTTAGGTCTTTCAGGTGATTTTTTTACCTTTTTTTGACCTATTTCTTGATCTTCTTTAACTTCAAAGAACAATCCTTCACCATTTTCTTTGGCATAAATGCCTTCGACAGCAGAAATAGGCAAATATAAATTTTCAGGTGTGCCATTAAATCTTGCTGTAAAAGTTATCACTTCATTACCCATCAATAAATCTTTAATGGATGCAGGGCTTAAATTAAGCAAAATTTTCCCGTCCTTGATAAAGGCTCTCGGGGCTAAAGTATTTTGATCTATTTTTACGAGTAGAAAAGGCGTTAATTGTTCAGCAACACACCATTCATAAATTGCCCTTACAAGATAAGGCTTAGTTGAAGCTGATTTTGCCATTAGACCTAATTATTTTCTCATTGCTTTTTCTGAAGGTGTCATTGCATCAGCGTAAAGTGGTCTTGAAAATAATTTCTCTGCATATTTAAGTAATGGGGCTGCTTGATTTGGAAGCTCAATGCCGTAGTGGCCTAAGCGCCATAATAATGGAGCAATCGCAACATCTAACATTGAAAACTCATCACTCAGCAAATGTTGTTGTTTGGAAAAAATTGGAACAATCAAAAGTAAATTGTCACGCACATGTTTTCTTGCAATTTCTTTGCGTGCTTCATCTGATGACTCCAAAGCTGGGATATGAACAAATAATTGTTTTTCAAAATCACTTAAAAATAAACGTGCACGAGCTCTCATCACTGGATCAGCTGGCATAAGCTGAGGGTGAGGAAAACGCTCATCTATATATTCATTAATAATATTAGCGTCTGTTAATACCAAATCTCTTTCTACCAAAACAGGAACAGAATTATGTGGGCTTAATATAGCCAAATCTTCTGGTTTATTTGCTAAGTCAACATCTACAACTTCAAAATCCATACCTTTTTCAAATAGGACAATTCTGCAACGATGGCTAAAAGGATCAATGGAGCCTGAATATAATTTCATCATAATTATTTAATATCTTTCCAAAATTCTTTCTTAAGTTTGATTGTTAAAACTAATAACAATCCGAGGAATAACAAAACATAATACCCCATATGAAGTCTTTTTACCTTTGAGGGCTCTGACATAAATGTGAGGTAATTTACAAGATCGCCTACAAACACATCATATTCTTTGACTGAGAGTGTTCCTGGTTTAACAAGCTCTAATGTGTGATGCCCTTCATTTAATTTCTGGTCACCTTGCAGTTTCCACAAAATATGTGGCATGGCTGTTTTATCAAAAACTGTATTATTCCATCCAGTTGGTCTAGATGAGTCACGATAATATCCTCTAAGATAACTATAAATCCAATCCGAACCTCTTGCTCTTACCTCAACAGATAAATCAGGGGGATTAACACCAAACCAAACTTTGGCGTCTTTTTTATTCATAGCGATCTTCATTGGCTCACCAACTTTGTCCGCTGTAAAAAGTAAATTATCTTTTATCAAATTATCAGATAAGCCGATATCTTTTAACCGGTTATATCGCATGTAATTAGCGCTATGACAATTCAAACAATAATTAATAAATGTTTTAGCGCCCCTCTGAAGAGAGGCTTGGTCATTTAAATCAACAGGTGCTTTATCTAAAGTTAAATGCTCATTTGCAAATCCAACATTAGTAAAAACAAGAACAAATATTAAAAATAATTTAGTTAAAATTTTCATTTGTAACTGACCCTTGAAGGAACTGGTTTTGTTTTATCTTTTTGACTGTAATAAGGCATCAGTACAAAAAATAAGAAATAAGTAATTGTAAAAATTCGAGCAACCACTGTAGCCTTATCAACCCCCCCTATCAGCGGAATTGTATTGGAGAATTGGCCCCAAATGTTTGAGGGTTCAGTACCTAAATATCCCAAAACAAAAAAGCTCACAACAAATAATGCAATCCATCGTTTAAATAAATTGCCTTTGTAACGAATCGATTTAACTTTACTCTTATCTAGCCAAGGTAGAAATGCAAATGCGATTACAGATAGTCCCATTGCGGCAACGCCAGGAAATTGTGAATTCAATACAGGCGGGACAGCGCGAAGAATTGAATAATAAGGTGTGAAATACCAAACAGGCGCTATATGCGCAGGGGTCTTTAATGGATCAGCAGGGATAAAATTATTGGCCTCTAAAAAGTAGCCTCCCATTTCTGGCATATAAAAAATAATCAGTGCAAATACAATTAGGAACACTGAAACTCCAATTAAATCTTTAACGGTGTAGTAAGGATGGAATGGAATACCATCTAAAGGAATGCTTGTTTTCTTATCAAGACTCTTCTTTATTTCAACGCCATCAGGGTTGTTTGAACCAACCTCATGAAGCGCTACCAGATGAAAAAATACAAGGCCTAACAGGGCTATAGGAAGAGCAATAACATGAAAAGCAAAAAAACGATTTAGTGTTGCGTCTGAAACTAAATAATCACCTCTTAGCCACTCCGATAAGTCTGGGCCTACAAATGGGATAGTTGAAAATAAATTTACAATAACTTGCGCACCCCAATAGGACATTTGCCCCCAAGGTAAAAGATATCCAAAAAAAGCTTCCCCCATCAAACATAGAAAAATAGCTACGCCAAAAAGCCATAGCAGTTCTCTCGGATTTTTATAAGATCCATAAATTAAAGCTTTAAACATATGAAGATAAATAACAACAAAGAATAAAGATGCGCCCGTTGAATGCATATATCTTATTAACCATCCAAATGAAACATCTCGCATAATGTACTCAA
>JBDKFR010000160.1:0-18993 GCA_039798645.1 Bacteroidota bacterium | reverse complement strand
GGGTAATCGCGCTCTGTGGCATAGCCTGCTTTTTTTAATCCATATGCCCATGCTGTATCATCAACAGGATCAAGCTCAAATAAAGAAGCATAATTAGGGCGATTCTTTAAAAAATTGGAGTGGTCAATAAAGGAACTTTCTGCATTAGGGTAAGCCCTGAAACATTCATTCTTTTTATCATCGTCCTTGTAAGTTGTTTCTCCTTTCCAGTCGTTTTTACACTTTATGCCAAAATGGTTATTGAATTTTGATGCTAATGAACTTTCGCCACTTGATGACTCAAGAATTGCTTGCGCTAAAGTAATGGAAGCGGGTATATTGGTGCGCTTCATTTCTTTAACAGCAATTCCTTTATATTTTTCAATATAGTCTTTAGTGTTTTGATTTTGAGAAAAAATCAATAAGGGAAGCATTAATAAGATACCGGTATAAAAAAATATTTTCATGCTATTTTTTTCTTAATAATGTTAATCCATCTCTGATGGCTAATAGTGTTTGCTCGGTTCTTTCATCCTTTAAAACATATTCATTAAAAGCTTGAATGGCTTTTGCATTTTTACCCGAAATATTTTCAGCTAAAACCGCTCCATGAAATAATACATTATCTATAATTATTAAACCGTCTTTATTTAAATTAGGCAACACTAAATTATAGTATTCAATATAACTAGTTTTATCTGCATCAATAAAAACCAAGTCCCATTGTGTTTTTAAAGTGGGAATAATTTCTTTGGCATCACCAATGTGTGATTTAATTTGTTGCGCATATTTACTTTTCTCAAAATAGGAGGTAGCTTTTTCAGCATCAACTGCTCTTAATTCAATAGTGTGTAATATTCCATTTTCTTGTAATCCTTCAGCTAGGCACAAAGAACTGAATCCATTAAAAGTACCTATTTCTAAAATATGCAATGGCTTAACTAGCTTGCTTAATAAACTTAATACGCCACCCTGGTGCCAGTCACTTTGTAAGTGGGCATGTGGGTGTGATTTTAAAGTTTCATCATACATTTCCCTTAAATAGGAGGGTGTAGCATTGCTATACTTATCAATGTATGTGTTTGCAGCTGGATGAATCAATTCCATTTGCAAATGTCTAATTTTTTTCTGTATTAGGGCTAGAAATTAACCATAAACCTAAAAAGGTAAAAAGGCCATTAATGATGAGTAACTCTTGCCCAATTTGGAAACCACCAAGTAACTCTTTTTGATAAAATTCCAATACAAAACAAAATATTGGGGCAAGGATACAAGTTAATGCTACCCATTTGCCATTTAGTTTTCTAGAAGTTAAAATGCCAAAAGCAAATAAGCCCAATAATGGCCCATAGGTATAAGAAGCAATTTTCAATAAAAGGTCAATTATACTTTTATTATCTATCCATTTGAAAACCATAACAATAATTAGAAATAAAAATGCAAAACACAAGTGCACTCTTTTTCTTATTTTCTTTTGTTTGGCTTCATCCCATTCTTTTTTTCTATGCATGCCTAATAAGTCAATACAAAAACTGGAAGTAAGCGCGGTAATAGCGCCATCAGCACTTGGGAATAAAGCCGAAATAAGGGCTAAAATAAATATAATGGATAAGTAAGGAGGCATATGTTGCAATGCTATTGTTGGGAACAATGCATCTCCAACTGCGGTTACATTTTGTTGTGAAGCGTATAAATTTAATAGTCCACCTAGGAATAAAAATAAGGTGATAACCAATAACATACTGAAGCCAATGGTAACCATATTTTTTTGAGCATCTTTTAAATTTTTCACAGAAATGTTCTTTTGCATCATTTCCTGATCCAAACCCGTCATGGTGAGTGTAATAAAGGCGCCTCCAATTATTTGTTTTAAAAAGAAGGATTTGCTGTTTACATCCATATCAAAAACAGTTGACAATCCTTTTGCTTGCATAGCGTGTAACCCATCAAAAACAGATAAATGTAAATTAGAAAGTATATATATGCTGCAAATAATAAGTCCTAATAACATTCCTGATGTTTGAAGTGTATCGGTATAAACAATGGTCTTTACACCCCCTTCATAAGTATACAATAATATCATGGCCAAAATCACCAAAGTTGTTGCCCAGAATGGAACACCCATATTGTCTAATATAAAAACCTGCAGTGTTTTAACGACTAAATATAATCTTGCAGTTGCACCTAATGTTCTTGATAATACAAAAAATGATGCACCTGTTTTATACGCGTTAAATCCTAATCGTGTTTCTAAGTAATTATAAATGGAGGTAAGATTCATTTTGTAATAAATAGGTAATAACACATAGGCAATGGTAAAATAGCCAATCAGGTATCCTATGGTAATTTGCAGGTAATGGAAACTGTCTTTACCAACTGCGCCGGGTACACTTACAAAAGTGACGCCGCTAAGCGAGGTTCCAATCATGCCAAAGGCAACCAACATCCAATTGCTATTTTTATTGCCAATAAAAAATGACATATTGTTACTGTTCTTGCCCGTAACTTTTGCAACGCCTAGTAGAATAGCAAAATAGATGATTACAAAAAGAAATAATAAACCTGCGCTCATGGAGTATATAATTAGTAATAGCAAAGTAATAACAAACTTTCAATTTTTTAGTTAAATTGTGAGACTCTTTCAACTTTAAATGAGCAAAATGATGATAAATGCAGTTACCGTTTTTTGTGGATCTAAACCTGGCAATGACCCGGAATACATGAAAGCTGCTCAAGAATTAGGCATACAGTTAGCATTAAAGTCTATTAACTTAATATATGGCGGTGGAAACAAAGGAATGATGGGTGCTGTAGCGAATGCTTGTTTAGACGCAGGAGGTAATGTAGTTGGGATTATTCCTAAATTGTTATTGGAGTGGGAAGCACAGCATAATGGCCTTAGTGAACTAATTGTTACCGAGTCCATGCATGCTCGAAAATTATTATTGTTTGATAAATGTGATGCTGCTATTATTTTGCCCGGAGGAATGGGTACAATGGACGAATTATTTGAAATGTTAACTTGGAATAACCTGGGTATTCACGACAAAAAAGTATATATCTTAAATATTAATGGTTACTACGATGCACTAATACAATTACTTGAAAATATGGATCAACAAGGGTTCATGTATGACGCTTGGAAAACAAGATTAATTTCCCTAGACTCCGTTGAAAGTTTTATGAACGCTTTGTCTTAGATAAACGAATAGGGAATCCAAATCCTGCTCTAAAAATAGGTTGTGCAGTTAATTGCCCCATTCTATATGGTGACTGCTGTGAGTTGATTAAATCAAACATGATGGAGAAATAGGAGAATCCATTTTCATTTCTATTTCCATAACCCAAGCCTGCTAAAAAACTGGGTGCACTTACGCTAGCACTACCGGATGTGCCTTGTGAAAAATTTTTAGCATTAGAGAATGTCCAATTGTATTCTGGCTGTACTTGTATAAAAAGCTGTTTAATAGGCCAAGCTCTAACAAAGCCACCTAATCCGAATTGCGTGTTATTTGATTTATAACTAATGGTACTATTATCCATATTCGTCGACCTATAACTTGCATAATATAAATTAACGGCAGCACCTAAGTCAATATATTCATTATAGCTTTTAACCAACTCTGGATTTAAACCTATTTGAAAAGATCCTGTACCACCGCCAAGTACTAAACCACCCCCAAAAAATAAAGGGGAGGGATTTAATTCAGCATTTGTAACCACCGTTTTGGTTTGGCTATAACAAGTATTTATACTAATTATACTCAAAACAACTATTAATATTTTTCGTATCATTTTGTACAGTATTTTTTTTGCTTAATTAGTAAGGTTAAATATCTTACCTGGATTCAATATATTATTTGGATCAAAAGTTTTTTTAATCCCGCTCATCAAATCCAATGTTACTTTATCAAACATGACGGGCATATAAGATTTTTGAATAAGACCAATACCATGCTCACCACTAATGGTGCCTCCTAATTTTTTAACAAGTTCGAAAAGTGCAGTCAAAATGTTTTTCATTTCATCACTTTCAAAACTCTTTTTTATGGTCGGATGATTAATTCTAATGTGCAAATTCCCATCTCCCGCGTGACCATAACAAACTACTTTAAAACCATTTTCTTCACCTAATGCCTTTACACCCTTTATTAATTTAGGCAATTCTGCTCTGGGTACTACAGTATCTTCCTCGATAGTATAACCTGCAGCAACAGATGCTTCATTTGCCTTTCTCCTAATTTTCCAAAGCTCATTTTTTTGTTGCGCATCATCGGCAAAATATAATTCACCAACCTCGAAGTTTGAAAGGACTTCGGAAATCGCTTCCATTTCATTCATTAATACATCCAAATTATTACCATCCACTTCAATGATTAAATGAGCGGCCAAATCATCTGTGATAGGTATTGCCGTACTTTCACACATTTTTGATGCTAACTTAATGGATTCAATTTCCATCAATTCCATTGCACTAGGGGTAATGCCTGCTCTAAAAATGGCACTCACTGCTTCACTTGCTTTTTCTAAACTGTTGAATGGGGCAAGCAATAATAAATCATATTTAGGGTGGGGGATTAAGCGAAGTACAATTTTTGTAACTATGCCTAATGTGCCTTCACTTCCGACAATTAATTGTGTGATATTATATCCTGTTGCATTTTTTAAAACGTTGGAACCTGTCCAAATTATTTCGCCTGTAGGCAACACCACTTCTAAATTTAACACGTAGTCTTTTACAACGCCATATTTTACAGCTTTAGGTCCGCCTGAATTTTCTGATATATTCCCTCCAATAAAACAACTACCCTTACTAGCAGGGTCAGGTGGGTAAAACAATCCTTTTTCTTTTACTGTATTTTGTAAAACTTCAGTGATTACACCTGGCTCGGTGGTTACTTGTAAATTTCTTTCGTCAATTTCTAAAATCGAATTAAATCTTTCCATAGAAATAACAAGGCCACCAAAATTTGGTAATGCGCCACCTGTTAATCCAGTACCAGCACCGCGAGGTGTAACGGGGATTATATGTTGGTTGCAAATTTTCAGGAGGGCTGAAATTTCTTGAGGTGTTTTAGGCTTAACGATTACCTCTGGCGCGTAAAATAAATTTTCAGTTTCATCTCTGCCATATTTATCTACACTTTCTGCATCAGTTAATATAAAAGGTACTCCTACAATTTCCTTGAATTGATCAATGATTGCAGGGGTTATTCGATGCGTTGCCATAAAATAATATATTATTTAAAATAAGCCATACAACATACTGTCAACTTTGCTAATGATTTCGCCAAAGTCTTCCTCTTTTTCGCCAAATTTATTTTTGTCGCAATCGATAATTAAAATAGGACCTTCTTTATAACCATCAACCCATTTATTATAATATTCATTTAGTTTTTTCAAATAATCTAAACGAATATTCTCTTCATACTCTCTTCCTCTTTTTTGAATCTGAGAAACTAAAGTAGGTACTGAAGCTTTTAAGTATATTAATAAATCAGGAGGTTGTACCATACTTTTAATGGTACTAAAAAATCCGTAGTAGTTGTCAAAGTCGCGTTTACTCATTAAACCCATTTCATGTAAATTAGGTGCAAAAATATTTGCATCCTCATATATAGTTCGATCCTGTATAATGGTTTCAGTCCCTCTTTGAATATCTAATATTTGATTCAAACGACCATGCAAAAAATAAATTTGCAAATTAAAACTCCATCGCGGCATATCGTCGTAAAAGTCCGTCAAGTAAGGGTTATGATCCACATCTTCAAATTGTGGAATCCAACGATAGTGCTTACTTAGCATCTCTGTTAAGGTAGTTTTACCGGCTCCAATATTACCTGCGATAGCTACGTGCTTTGGTTTTTTATTTGTTGCTTTTGCCATATTTGAAATGTATATATAGGGTGTTACTTTAATTTTTTTTAGTAATTCATGCCAACTGCTTTTCTTACAGTGGTTAATGTTTGTGAAGCACTTGCTCTAGCTTTATCAGCACCTTGATGAATGATTTTTAAAAGTAGCTCTTTGTTGCTTTGAAGGTCTAAAGCTTTTGAACGAATGGGTTGAATGAAATTAACCATGTCCTCGGCTAATTGTTTTTTCATATCACCATATCGGATAATGCAATTTCCTTCTGAGCTATTGTTAAAGTCGTCTTCAAATTTCTTAATGGTATCAGCAGTACTTACCAATCCCATAAGGGTAAATAAGTTTTGAATATAATCAGGTTTTACTGAATTCGGCGTTAGGGGTCCTTGGTCGGTTTTAGCTTTCATCACTTTTTTGCGAATCATTTCATCCTCGTCTGCTAAAAACAAAGTAGTCATTTGATTCTCACTCTTACTCATTTTTCCATTTCCATCCAATCCCATAATTTTTACTAACTCACTATTGTAATTAAAGGCATAAGGTAGTGGGAAGGTTTCACCGTATCTATGATTGAAACGTTCAGCAAAATTTCTTGCCATTTCTAAATTTTGTTCCTGGTCTTTCCCTACTGGAACTTTGACTGCTCTATGAATTAAAATATCAGCTGCTTGTAAAACAGGGTAGGTTAATAATCCTGCATTTACATTTTCTGGTTGAAGTCTCACTTTATCTTTAAAGCTGGTTGTTTTTTCCAACTCACCTTTATAAGCCAACATATTCAAATACAAATACAACTCTGCAATTTCTGGAACATCGCTTTGAACATACAAGGATACTTTTTCAGGATCTAAACCACATGCGATATTTTCTGCAACTACACGTAAAACACTTTCTTGTAAAGTTTTAGTATCTGGATGCGTAGTTAGGCTATGCCAGTTGGCTACAAAAAAATAGCAATTATACTCATTTTGCATACGCACGTAATTGCGCATAGCACCAAAATAGTTACCTAAATGTAAGAAGCCTGTAGGCCTAATTCCACTCAATACAATTTCCTTTTCCATAGCTGTGCGAAGATAATGAATAGACACTCCATTTTTTGCCATCTTTTTGGGATATTTGTACAGAATCCAAAAAAAATAGATTGAGCCAAGCATCTCTTTTACAAAGTCCCATTGAATACCTGAAAGGCGTAGGCCCTTTGAGGGCTGATATGCTTAAAAAAGAGCTCAATTTGTACACTTTTGGGGACCTTTTACATCATTTCCCCCATCGGCATATTGATAAGACCCAAGTGACCCCCATAGGGCAGGTAAATCCAAATATGGACTTTGTGCAGGTTAGAGGGGTGCTTCAGGGAATTGACATCATAGGCGTGAAAAGATCCAAAAGGATGGTAACGCAATTAAAGGATGCCACGGGTCAAATTGAGTTAGCATGGTTTCAAGGAATCAATTGGGTGCAAAAGAATATTGTCGAAGGGCAGGCTTATTTGGTTTTTGGAAGGGTTAGTTTTTTTAATGGTAAGGCTCAAATAGTACATCCTGAAATTGAACCTTATGTTGCTGCAACAGCTTCGCAAAAATCATTATTAGAGCCGGTTTATCCATCCACTGAAAAATTAAAGGTGCGTGGTTTAAATGGTAAGCAGATTGGTAAGTTGACGCAAACTTTATTTCAGCAAATAAGTGAACGTGATTTAACGGAGAATTTACCTGCACATTTATTAAAAGATAGAATGGGAAGATGGGAAGCGTATCGACAAATTCATTTCCCTAATTCACAGGAGCAATATAAAAAAGCCTTGTCCAGGTTGGTTTTTGAGGAGTTATTTATGGCTCAAGTACGTTTGAATTTAATAAAAATTGACAGACATAAAAATAGCAAGGGACATAAATTTGAAATTGTAGGAGACTATTTTAATACCTTTTACAACAAACATTTACCTTTTGAATTAACAGGTGCTCAAAAGCGCGTGATTAAAGAAATTAGACAAGACACAGCACGCGGTTTTCAAATGAATCGTCTATTACAAGGTGATGTAGGTAGTGGTAAAACCATGATAGCTTTACTATCCATGCTTATTGCTGCTGATAATGGATTTCAAAGTTGTTTGATGGCACCCACTGAAATTTTAGCACAACAACACTTTGCAAGTTTGAGTGAATTGTTAAAGGACATGCCATTGGAAGTGGCACTTTTAACAGGTAGTACCAAAACAGCTGAGCGTCGTCGAATTTTACAAGGATTAATGGATGATACGATTCATTTTGTGGTGGGAACACATGCCATCATTGAGGAAGTAGTACAGTTTAAAAATTTAGGTTTAGCGGTGATTGATGAACAACATAGGTTTGGCGTGGCGCAAAGAGCACAGTTATGGAAAAAATCAAAAGTACCTCCACATGTATTAGTAATGACAGCAACACCTATTCCCAGAACTCTTGCTATGACTGCATTTGGTGACTTGGATTATAGTGTGATGGATGAACTACCTCCAGGCAGACAGCCCATTAAAACAGTACACCGATATGAAACTTCGCGCGCTAGTGTAATGGATTTTGTTAAAACTGAAATTACAAAAGGTAGACAAGCTTACTATGTTTACCCTTTGATTGAAGAAAGTGAAAAAATGAGCTATGAGGATTTAATGCAGGGCTACGAACAAGTAAAAAGTTTCTTTCCTGAACCCAAGTATAAAATCAGTATGGTTCATGGAAAGCAAAAAAATGTGGAGAAGGAAACCAATATGCAAAGGTTTATTACCGGTGATACACAAATATTAGTTGGTACCACAGTAATTGAAGTTGGGGTGAATGTGCCCAATGCAAGTGTAATGGTCATTGAGAGTGCAGAGAAATTTGGATTATCACAATTACATCAGTTAAGAGGACGGGTGGGTAGAGGTTCTGAACAGAGCTATTGTATTTTATTAAGTAGTGTTAAAGCAAGCAGGGAAGCAAAGAATCGCTTAAAAATTATGTGTGATACCAATGACGGTTTTGTTATTGCGGAAAAGGATTTAGAATTAAGAGGGCCTGGGGATATTGATGGCACGAGACAAAGTGGGGCTTTGAATTTTAGGTTAGCGAATATCATTAATGACAGACAGGCTTTGGAAGAGGCAAAAAACGAAGCATATGCTATATGTGAAAAGGATTCAATGCTTACCGCCCCCGAGAATGCGCCCATTAGATTGTTTCTGCAGTCTCAAAAAACAAAAATTGGTTGGGGTAAAATTGCATAAATCACGTGCTTTTTTAGGTATCTTGCACTAGTTGAAAAATTAATTATTGATCAGCATGATTAAAAAATAAATCGATGAAATATTTACCATTAGATCCGAAAATATTTATACAAAATAGGTCTCGTTTTGTATCAAAGATGCAAAAAAACAGCATTGCCATTTTTGTTAGCAATGATGAATTTCCCAGCAATGGTGATGCCTTGCATGATTTCAAACAAAACAGTGATTTGTTTTGGTTGTCCGGTATTGAGCAAGAAGGAACGATGGTTATTTTATTTCCAGATAATCCAGATCCTAAATACCGTGAAGTATTGGTATTGGTTCGACCTCAAGAATTGAAGGAAATTTGGGATGGTAAAAGATTAAGAGCAAATGAAGCTACTGCTATTTCTGGAATGACTACTATAGTTTGGGAGGACGTATTGGATGGTATGTTGCAACAATGGATTCATTTAGCAGATGCTATCTATTTAGATTCGAACGAGAATGATCGCAAAAATAACTTGGTTCGAACAAATGAATACCGATTCATTGATGAAATGAAATCACGCTATCCGTTACATACTTTTTATCGAGCTGCAAAAATTTTAAAAGATTTAAGAAGTATAAAAACAAAAGAGGAAGTAGTGGTGATTCAAAAAGCAATTGATATTACAGAAGTTGCCTTCCGAAGATTATTGAAATTTATAAAGCCGGGTGTATTTGAACATGAGATTGAAGCTGAAATATATCATTCATTTTTAAGTCAAAGGGCTACGGGTGTTGCTTATCATAGCATTCTTGCAAGCGGCGATAATGCCCGCACTTTACATTATACAAGTAATAATAATGTATGTAAGGATGGGGAATTAATATTAATGGATTTTGGTGCTGCATATGGCGGATACAATGCCGACTTAACCAGAACGGTTCCAGTGAATGGTAAATTCACTAAGCGTCAAAAAGAAGTTTACAATGCTTGCTTGCATTTACATGACTATGCAAAGTCAATTTTAAAACCAGGAATTAGTATTTTAAAATACACTGATAAAGTAGGGGATGAGGCGACTAAACAATTTTTAAAAATTGGGTTACTTTCTAAAACGGATATAAAAAACGAGGATAAAAATAATCCGGCTTATCGCAAATATTTATACCATGGTATTTCCCATCATTTAGGAATTGATGTACATGATTTAGGCACAAGAACGGAGCCAATTCAAGCGGGCATGGTGTTTACGGTGGAGCCTGGTATTTATATTAAAGAAGAAGCAATGGGTGTGCGCATTGAAAATAATGTTTGGATAACCAAAACAGGCAATCAAGATTTATTCAAAAACATACCCATTAAGGCGGAAGAGATCGAATCATTAATGCGTCAAAAAAATAAATAATTTAAGTCTTATAGTAAGATGCAAACGAATATTGAATGAAAAAACAAATTCCAAATTTTATCACCTTGCTTAATTTGTTCTTTGGATGTATGGCTATCATGTCAGCCATTCAAGCAAATACAATAGCCTCCATGGATGAAGATGGAATGATGCTGGTTCAAATTCCTGAATCCATTTTTTACGCAAGTTTATATATTGGTTTAGCAGGCTTAATGGATTTTTTTGATGGATTTGCTGCAAGATTATTGAAAGTGTCATCGGACATGGGTAAGCAATTAGACTCTTTAGCTGATGTTGTAAGTTTTGGTGTAGCGCCAGCTTTTATTGTTTTTCAATTTTTAAGATTGTCTTTGGCCGATGATGTAAACGCGTTATCGCAAAATTCGGTTTGGTTATATGCTGCTTTTTTGATTCCAATGGCAGGTGCTTATCGTTTAGCTAGATTTAATATTGACAGTGAGCAAACTACCTATTTTAAAGGAGTGCCTATCCCAATGATTGGCATATTGACTGCTGCTTTCCCATTAATTTATTGGCAAGCTCATTCGAATATATTTTCAAAATTAATTTTGAGCCCCATATTTTGGTATGTCTATATTTTGTTAGTTTCTTTTTTAATGGTGATGAAAACACCCATGTTGGCGTTGAAAGGCTTGGGAAATAAGAAAAATTTAATCCTTCCATTAGTTCTAGTAGCATTAGAGGTAGCCATAACCGCCGTATTTTTTAAATGGTTAGCTATTCCATTTGGCTTTATTGGCTATTGCTTAGTATCTTTGTTTTATAAGAAAACCATCACTAAATAAGAATTAATCCTATGTTATTTCAAGTACAAATTAAAGTAATGCCATTAAAAGACTTATTGGACCCTCAAGGTAAAGCCGTTTTAGGCGGATTACATAACTTAGGAATGAATGGCGTTCAGGATGTTAGAGTAGGTAAGCATATTACTTTACAAATAGAAGCTGCAAATGAGGCAGCTGCAAGAACGATTGCTGAAGAGGCAAGTAAAAAACTATTGGCTAATGCAGTTATGGAATATTTTGAAATAGATTTCGTTCAAGCATAGTCGCTCATTTATCCCTTAACATCATGTTGTATTTAGTACCTACACCCATTGGAAATTTAAAAGATTTCACCTTCAGGGCTGTTGAGGTATTAAAAGAGGTGGATTTTATATTGTGTGAGGACACCCGAACTTCATCCAAATTATTACAACATTATAATATTCTAAAGCCACTCACTCCTTATCATCAGCATAATGAGCATAAAGTGGTTGATCATTTAGTACAACAATTACAAGCAGGAAAAAAAATTGCGCTCATTACGGACGCTGGTACACCAGGTATTTCGGATCCTGCTTTTTTGTTAGTACGAGCGTGTAAGGCTGCAGGTGTGACGGTAACAAGTTTACCAGGAGCAACAGCATTCGTGCCTGCTTTAACCAATAGTGGATTGCCTGCAACACGTTTCGCATTTGAAGGATTTATACCCTTAAAAAAAGGCAAGAAAACGTTGATGGAATCATTGGTCAACGAAGAGCGTACCATGTTATTTTATGAAAGCCCAATGCGCTTAGTTAAAACTTTAGAACTATTTGCATCTTATTTCGGAGGTGATCGAAAAGCAGCTGTAAGTAGAGAGCTTACAAAATTATATGAGGAGAATATAACTGATACATTGGACAATTTAATACTACATTTTTCTAACAAGCAAGTAAAAGGGGAGATTGTGATTGTGGTGGAGGGAAAACAATAACCAATCATCCAATACAATTGGACTGCTCCCAATTTATAGCTAAATTCATATCTTAAATTTAGTTTTATGCACAATAAATTCTTTATTCCATTAGCGTTTTGTATGATGTTTTCAATCATCACAAATGCACAAGCCGATCGTTGGCAACAACACATTAATTACAACATTAAAGTGAGTTTGGATGTAAATACTCATATTTTGAAAGGGGTAGAAGAGGTTGTTTATGACAATAATTCTAATGATACTCTGCACAAAGTATATTTTCATATGTATTGGAATGCATTTCAGCCCAATTCAGCAATGGATATTCGTAGTCGTGAATTAGGAAAAACATTTTTGAGTATTCGACGAGGAGCACCTATTACTTCGGCTTCAAATATGAGTATGGTTGGACAAAATGATCGACAAGATTGGGATGCGCGTGTGAAAGATCGTATACAAAATTTAACGCCAACACAAATTGGTATTCAAAAGGTAAATCAATTAACTATTAATGGCGTTGCACAAAAATTAATTGAGCACGAAACAATTTTGGAAGTGCAATTAACAAAACCAATTGCGCCGCATAGTTCTGTAAAAATGAATTTAAAATTTGAAGCGCAAGTGCCCACTCAAATTCGTCGTTCAGGTAGAGACAATAGCGAAGGCATTAGATACTCTATGAGTCAGTGGTATCCTAAAATGGTTGAATACGATTATCAAGGATGGAATACCAATCCTTATATAGCGAGAGAGTTTTATGGAGTTTGGGGTAATTATAATGTAAGTATAAGTTTACCTAAAAATTATACTGTTGGTGGAACAGGCGTGTTGGAAAACACGAATATGATTGCTGATGCTGCCGGAAATAAAACTTGGAATTTCAAGGGTAATAACATTCATGATTTTGTTTGGGCAGCAGATGATCAGTTCAAACATTTGTCAAAAGAGGTTCGTAAGGGTTTGACCTTACATGTTTATTATAAACAAAAAAATGAAACGGCTGACAGTGCGTGGGCAAATGTATTATGGGCTGCTGAAAAAGCACTTCCTTATATTGAGAAAAAGTTTGGCGCCTATCCGTATCCTCAATATTCATTCATTCAAGGAGGGGACGGTGGAATGGAGTACGCAATGGCAACCTTAATTAAAGGTCCTGGTATTGGAACTGTATTTCACGAGTGGATGCATAATTGGTATCAGCATGTATTAGGGTCGAATGAAAGTTTGTATCCATGGATGGATGAAGGATTTGCAAGTTATGCCGAAGATGATATCACTTATTGGTATGAACAAAATTTTGCTTTTCAATCCCCGTATTTAACGGAAGCGGCTAAACAGCAAATCATAGCGAACAATGAAAAAACAAAAACCATGTTGCCTGCCATTCAATATGGCAACTATGGTGGCTATTTATCGTTAGCAAAAAGTAGTTTAGAGGAACCATTAAGTACACATTCAGATCATTTCAATACCAATTTTGCTTATAGCAATGCGGCTTATAGTAAAGGAGCGACCTTTTTAGGTTTATTAGGATATGTTATTGGAGATTCGCTACGCGATAAAGTTTTAATTGACTATTATAATACATGGAAGTTTAAGCATCCAAATGCAAATGATTTTATTCGTGTTGCAGAAAAAACAAGTGGCATTCAATTAGCGTGGTTAAAAGAATATTGGATGAATAGCACAAAAACAGTTGACTATGGTTTGAATGATATACAAGCAGGCACCAATTCAGCCATTATCAGTATTCAAAGATTAGGAAAAATGCCAGCTCCATTGGATGTATTAATTACTTATAAGGACGGAACAAGTGAGTTACATTACATACCTATGGACTTAATGCTTTCAGGAAAGTTAGCCGAAGGACCGGGCACTAGAATTGTGCACCCTGAATATAAATGGGTACAACCAACTATTACCTTTGAAACGACAAAACCATTAAGCGCGTTAAAATCAATTGAGATTGATCCAAGCTATCGATTACCAGACATTAATAGAAGTAATAATAAATTAGAAATACCTAATTAATAGATTAAGTAAAATAAGCATAAGAAATAGAAAAAGCGTCTTGATGACGCTTTTTCTATTTCTTTACTTGTATGATAAATTTTTCTTTAAAATAATCTTCCTGAAAAATATCATAAATAGACATCATTTTAGGTCGCACGCCACTTTCGAAAATCTCTTGATGCAAGTCGCCACCTTTTAAACAAATGAGTCCGTTGGGTTGATTTGGTTTTTTGTTGATAATAGGTCCTGCCCATTTCCATAAATCCTTTAAAGGGGCAACGGCACGGCTAATAGCGTAATCGAATTTCTTATTCTTAATTTCTTCAACGCGCGTGTGTTGTGTTTTTATATTTTTAATGCCTACCATTTCACAAACAGCATCAACTACTTTTAATTTCTTCGCAATACTATCCACCGCTAAAAATTGGACATCAGGAAAAAATATAGCCATGGGCACGCAAGGAAATCCGCCGCCGCATCCTATATCAATTACTTGCGTACCTTTTTCCCATTCTGCAATAGCAGCAATACTTAAAGAATGCAATACATGATGTAAATACAATTGATCAATGTCTTTTCTAGAGATTACATTAATTTGACTATTCCATTCCTTATAAGCAGCATCCAAACCTGAAAGTTGTGCTAATTGTATAGGTGTAAAATCGTCAAAGTATTTAGTAATTAACTCCAGTTTTTGTTGGGTGCTTTCCATACGCTAGGCAAAGTAAATAAGTAATAAAATATGGACCATAAGTCAAAAAATAAATACCAGGGCCACAAATCCAATTCATTTAATTTTTTCATTGTGCTTCTTAATACTATTCCCTGAATTAAAAAACGCGCGCCCCAAATGCTTGCAATCAAAACATATTCCTTTGTTAAAATTAAAGCGGTTACAAGTAATGGATAAACTAAAAATTGACTAATTGCAAATAGCCCCAATAAAATAGAATGCTTTGCTTTATAGTATTTGCTCGTTGTGTAATGTCTGTATTTTTGATTCATCCAATCATTGAATGTGGTTTTTGGTTCGCTCAATGTATGAGCGTCTTTGTCAATTACGATGGATGTATTTTTGCTATTAGCAACTTGATTGATAAATAAATCGTCGTCCCCGCTAGGCATTTGATTAATAGAGGAAAACCCTTTGTTGCGAATAAAAACATCTTTTTTATAGGAAAGGTTACGCCCAACACCCATATAAGGTAAGCCTGCTAATGCATAAGATAAATATTGCAAAGCAGTTTGGAATGTTTCAAATCGGATGAGCTTATTTAGGATTCCTGGTTTCTTTTTATAAGCGCCATATCCAAGTACAATTTCAGTATTGTCATTATAGCCATCTTGCATTAATCGCATCCAATGCTCACTAGCAGGAACGCAATCAGCATCTGTTAGTAATAAGGTTTCATATTTTGCTGACTTGATGCCAATGGATAAAGGAAACTTTTTTCCATTAATCATTTTTGCTTCTTGCGTTAAGGAAACAACATTTAAATTTTTAAATGATTTCCTAAATTCTTCTAATAAATATTTTGATTCATCTTCCGAATTGTCGTTCACCAATACAATTTCATGTGTGGTACTATATTGTTGTACCAATACACCTGGTAAGTTAGTTACCAAATTATTTGCTTCGTCTCTTGCACAAATAATCACCGAAACAGGGTGCTCCATATGCACTGCTTTTCGAGGTGTTTTATAAATAGCTAA
The DNA here is from genome assembly GCA_039798645.1 of Bacteroidota bacterium. Classification (GTDB taxonomy): domain Bacteria; phylum Bacteroidota; class Bacteroidia; order Chitinophagales; family Chitinophagaceae; genus Sediminibacterium. Next base: position 3,057 of record JBDKFR010000160.1, on the reverse strand, counting down.
TCTTAAGAAAAAGAATAGATAGTAAAATAGCTGTATTGCTATGATGCATGCAAATGCACCTATTAAAATAGAAGATACGGGTAGGTTAGTTATCATACTACAAAAGTAATACTATTTGACCTTACCTTTGCGTCATGGCGGCATTAGCATTTGAATTACAATATAAGGGTACTGAGGGGTCATCTCGTGCGGGAACTATCACCACCGATCATGGCACAATTCAGACCCCCATTTTTATGCCAGTGGGTACAATTGGCTCTGTAAAAGCGGTTACACAACAACAGCTTAAACAGGATATTAATGCTCAAATTATTTTGGGTAATACTTATCATTTATATTTAAGACCCGGCACTGAAGTATTGGAAGCAGCCGGTGGGCTCCATAAATTTATGAGTTGGGAACGCCCTATTTTAACCGACAGCGGGGGATATCAAGTATTTTCATTGGCTAATAATCGAAAAATTAAACCAGAGGGGGTTGTTTTTCAATCTCACATTGACGGGAGTAAACATTTATTTAGTCCTGAAAAAGTGATGGATATTCAGCGCAGTATTGGAGCTGATATCATCATGGCTTTTGATGAATGTCCTCCGATTCCTAGTGAATATGAGTACGTGCGAAAAAGTATGGATCTCACTCATGTCTGGTTAGATAAATGTGTCAACAGATTAGCCGAAACCCCTGATTTATATGGGTATACCCAAAATTTATTTCCCATTGTACAGGGCGGGATGTATAAAGATTTAAGAAAAGCATCCTGTGATTATATCAGTTCCAAAAATGCAGTAGGAAACGCTATTGGTGGATTAAGTGTTGGGGAAACGGAAGCCGAAATGTATGAGTTCACGGCACTTTGTTGTGAAAATTTACCCGAAAATAAACCCAGGTATTTGATGGGGGTAGGAACGCCATGGAATATTTTAGAAGCGATTGATTTGGGTGTAGATATGTTTGATTGTGTAATGCCTACGCGTAATGGACGAAACGGTATGATATTTACATCGCAAGGCGTGATTAATATTAAAAATAAAAAATGGGAGAAAGATTTTAGTCCATTAGATCCAGGAATCCCAAATGAGTTAAGCCAATATTATACAAAGTCTTATATGCGACACTTGTTTATAGCGGATGAAATATTAGGTTTACAATTAGCGAGCATTCAAAATTTGTCTTTTTATTTGTGGCTGGTTGGTGAGGCAAGAAAACATATTATAGCAGGGGATTATAGAAGTTGGAAAGTGAGCATGATTGAACAAATAAAAACGCGTTTGTAAATTATACCGTGTGAAAAAATTAGATTGGTACATATTAAAAAAGTTTTTGAGAGTATTTTTTTTCTCTATTTTTTTATTTGCAGTCATTGCTGTTGTTATTGATATTAGTGAAAAAACGGACGATTTTGTTAGGACAGGGTTATCGGCTACTGAAATTTTCACACATTACTACATAGGTTTCATACCGCATATCATTGCATTGTTATTTCCTTTGTTTGTATTTATTGCAGTCATTTTTTTTACCTCCAAAATGGCTGGTCAAACCGAAATTGTTGCCATCATTGCAAGTGGCACAACTTATAACCGATGGTTAAGACCTTATTGGATTGGAGGGGGATTATTAGGTTTATTTTTATGGGTCTCAAATCAATGGATCATCCCTAAGGCAGAAAAGGTAAGAGGTAGTTTTGAAGCAGCATATATCGATGCAAATTCAACTTATAATGCCCTTTTAGCGTCATCGTCTGACATTTATTTCAGGATTGATTCTTTTACCTATGCTGGCATTTATAACTATGACACTTCTAACAATCGAGGTAATGGATTTTTTGCCTACAAGGTTGATAATGGTAAAGTTGTTTATAATTTAAGAGCCGAAAATATTCAATGGGATACAGCAACAAAAAATTGGCGATTGGTTGAAGTAGTTGAAAGAAAAGTATTGAATAATAAAGAAATTGTCACTTCCGCTGTAGAGCTTAGAAAAAACTATCCCTTCAAGCCGGCAGATATTGAAAAAGATAGATACACAAAAGACAAATTAACCACACCCCAATTAATAAGACAAATCAAATTGGAGGAACTAAGAGGAGCAGAAGGACTAAATGAACTAAAAATTGAAAGGTATCGTCGAGATGCATCTCCAGTATCGGTATTGTTATTAACCCTTATTGGCGCCATCGTTGCCGGAAAAAAAGTAAGGGGTGGAAGTGGGGCGCATTTGGCATTGGGCTTTGTTATTGCAGCATTGTTTATCATCACCGATCGCTTTTCAACCATCTTCTCCACAAAGGGAAATTTACCCCCTTTATTAGCTGCTTGGATACCCAATATGATTTTTATATGGGTGGTGTATTATTTGTATAAAAAAGCGCCTAAATAAGTCAATTTTAGTTAACTTTACGTGCCATTTTAAAAGGGCATTCATCATAAACTAAAGGTGCATTTATGGAAGCGATTAAGGATTTGTTCAGTGTTAAAGCAACTGCTGCTGCTGCTGAGATAAAAGAAATCATTAAAACACACGGTGATAAAAAAATTGGTGATGTAACATTAGCCCAAGCATACCAAGGTATGCGAGGTATTACTGGTTTAGTTACAGAAACTAGTTTGTTAGATGCACAAGAAGGAATTCGTTTTCGCGGATTCTCTATTCCTGAATTGCAAGATAAATTACCCAAAGCGCCAGGTGGTGATGAACCATTGCCAGAAGGTTTATTTTATTTAATGATGGTAGGGGAAGTGCCTACTGCTGAGGATGTAAAAGAAATTACCAACAATTGGCAAAGACGAAGTCATGTGCCATCTCATGTATTCGATGTGATTGATGCATTTCCTGTGAGTGCACACCCAATGACAATGTATGTGGCTGCAGTGATGGCTTTACAAACTGAAAGTAAATTTTCAGCTGAGTATGCTAAAGGAATGAATAAAAAGGATTACTGGCAATATACATATGACGATTCAATGGATTTAATTGCTCGTCTTCCAAGAATTGCAGCATACATCTATCGTAGAAAATATAAGAATAACGAACATATCCATCCAAATGGTTTATTAGATT
>JBDKFR010000159.1:0-41251 GCA_039798645.1 Bacteroidota bacterium | reverse complement strand
CCAGTAGATATCGTATTGAATCCATTGGGTGTACCTTCTCGTATGAACTTAGGTCAGATCTATGAAACAATCTTAGGATGGACTGGTAAGAAATTGGGTGTGAAATTCGCTACTCCAATTTTTGACGGTGCTAGCACAACACAAATCGAAGATTTATGTGTTGAAGCAGGCATTCCTAATAACGGACATACTTATTTATTTGATGGAGAAACTGGAGAGCGTTTCCACCAAAAAACATCTGTGGGTGTGATCTACATGATTAAGTTACACCACATGGTGGATGATAAGATGCACGCGCGTTCTATCGGACCATACAGTTTGATTACACAACAACCATTGGGTGGTAAAGCTCAGTTTGGTGGTCAGCGTTTTGGTGAGATGGAGGTATGGGCATTGGAAGCATATGGTGCATCTAACATTCTTCAAGAGTTATTGACACTTAAATCTGATGATATCATCGGTAGAGCTAAGACATATGAAGCCATTGTAAAAGGCGAGAATATTCCTAAAGCTGGTATCCCTGAATCTTTCAATGTATTAGTACATGAATTGAGAGGCTTAGGTTTAGATTTAAAATTTGATTAATAGATAAAACTAGAATCAAAACAAGTAACTAACATTCTTAAAAAAATTATATGGCATTCAAAAAAGAGAATAGACAACGTCCAGCTTTTTCACAAATAACAATCAGTTTGGCATCTCCAGACAGTATTTTGGAAAGAAGCTTTGGTGAGGTGTTAAAACCAGAAACCATCAACTACCGTACTTACAAGCCTGAGCGTGATGGTTTGTTCTGCGAGCGCATCTTTGGTCCAGTAAAGGATTATGAGTGTGCTTGTGGTAAATACAAGCGTATCCGTTATAAGGGTATTGTGTGTGATCGTTGTGGTGTGGAAGTAACAGAAAAGAAAGTGCGTCGTGAGCGTATGGGTCACATTAAATTAGTGGTACCTGTAGTGCATATCTGGTATTTTAAATCTTTACCTAACAAGATCGGATACTTATTAGGAATGAGTTCTAAGAAATTAGAAACAATCATTTACTATGAGCGTTATGTAGTGATCCAATCTGGTATTAAAGACAACTTAAAAGTTGGTGATTTATTAACAGAAGAAGAGTACTTAGATTTATTAGATACATTACCTAAAGAGAATCAATATTTACCTGATGATGATCCACAAAAGTTCATCGCTAAAATGGGTGCGGAAGCAGTTCATGATTTATTAGGTTTATTAGATTTAGATACTTTAAGTTTCACTTTGCGTGATGCTGCTGCGAACGAAACTTCTCAACAAAGAAAAGCGGATGCTTTAAAGCGTTTAAGCGTTGTTGAATCTTTCCGTGAAGCTAAAACACATATCACTAACCAACCAGAGTGGATGGTGATGAAATATATTCCAGTTATTCCTCCTGAATTACGTCCATTGGTGCCATTAGATGGCGGCCGTTTTGCGTCTTCAGATTTGAATGACTTATATCGTCGTGTAATTATCCGTAACAACCGTTTAAAGCGTTTGTTGGAAATTAAAGCACCTGAAGTAATCTTACGTAATGAAAAGCGTATGTTACAAGAAGCGATCGATTCATTATTCGATAACTCTCGTAAATCTAATGCGGTTAAAGCGGAAGGTGGACGTGCGTTGAAATCTTTATCGGATGTATTGAAAGGTAAGCAAGGTCGTTTCCGTCAAAACTTATTAGGTAAGCGTGTGGATTATTCTGGACGTTCTGTAATCGTTGTAGGACCTGAATTAAAAATGCACGAGTGCGGATTGCCTAAGGATATGGCTGCTGAATTATTTAAGCCATTTATTATTCGTAAATTAATTGAAAGAGGTATCGTAAAAACTGTGAAGTCAGCTAAGAAATTAGTAGACAAAAAAGAAGCAGTGATTTGGGATATCTTAGAAAATATTTTGAAAGGACATCCAGTAATGTTAAACCGTGCCCCAACATTGCACCGTTTATCAATACAAGCTTTCCAACCTAAATTGGTGGAAGGTAAAGCGATTCAATTACACCCATTAGTTACCTCAGCGTTCAACGCCGATTTCGATGGTGACCAAATGGCGGTGCACGTTCCATTAAGCCACGCGGCTATTTTGGAAGCACAGTTGTTGATGTTGTCTTCTCATAACATCTTGAACCCACAAAATGGTACACCAATCACCCTTCCTTCTCAGGACATGGTGTTAGGTTTATACTACATTACAAAGGGTAAAAAATCAATGGGTGATTTAGTGGTAAGAGGAGAGGGTAAAGCGTTCTACAACTTAGACGAAGTTATCATCGCTTACAACGAAAACATTATTGACTTACACGCAAACATTCGCGTTAAAACAAATGTGCGTGAAGGTGGTGTGTTAGTTAACAAATTAATTGAAACTACAGTAGGTCGTGTATTATTTAATCAACACACTCCAAAAGCAGTAGGATTCGTTAACCAATTGTTGACTAAAAAATCATTAAGAGATATCATTGGTGATATTATTAAAATCACTGACGTTCCAACAACAGCTAAATTCTTAGATGATATTAAAACATTAGGATTTAGAATGGCGTTCCGTGGTGGTTTATCATTCAACGTAAATGACTTAGTTGTTCCTGAAGCAAGACACCAATTATTGGAGAATGCAAAAGTAGAAGTTGAAGAAGTTTGGGAAAACTACAATATGGGTTTAATTACTAACAACGAGCGTTATAACCAAGTTATTGATATCTGGGGTCGTGTGGATACAAGAATCACAGATACATTAATTCGTGAAATGGCTACTGATAAGCAAGGTTTCAACTCAGTTTACATGATGTTGGATTCTGGAGCGAGAGGTAGTAAAACACAGGTTAAGCAGTTAGTTGGTATTCGTGGATTGATGGCTAAACCTCGTAAGAGTGGTAGCACAGGATCAGAGGTAATTGAAAATCCAATCTTATCTAACTTTAAAGGTGGATTGAACGTATTGGACTACTTTATCTCAACACACGGTGCGCGTAAAGGTCTTGCGGATACGGCGTTGAAAACTGCGGACGCGGGTTACTTAACGCGTCGTTTAGTAGACGTTTCTCAAGACGTTGTAATCTCTGAGGAAGATTGCGGAACATTACGTGGTATTGCAACAAGTGCATTAAAAGACAACGAAGATGTTATTGAAATATTAGCAGATAGAATTGAAGGACGTACTTCATTACATGATGTATATAATCCAATCACAAACGAATTAATCGTTGCTGCAGGTGAGGAAATAACTATCGACGAAGCACGTGCTATTGAAGATGCTGGTATTGAAACGGTTGAAATCCGTTCGGTATTAACATGTGAGAGCAAGCGTGGTGTTTGTGTTAAATGTTATGGACGAAACTTAGCAACTGGATACATCACACAAAAAGGTGATGCAGTAGGTATTATCGCTGCACAATCTATTGGTGAGCCAGGTACGCAGTTAACATTACGTACTTTCCACGTAGGTGGTGTTGCCGGTTCTTCATCAGTTGAATCTAGCTTAAACGCTAAGTTTGATGGTACGATCCAATTCGACGGATTACGTACAGTTGATACTATTAATAACGAAGGAAACAAAGTGAAAGTAGTTATCGGACGTACAGGTGAAGTTAGAATTATGGATGTGAAGAACGATCGTTTAATGATTACTAACAACGTTCCTTACGGTGCATTGTTAGCAGTTAAAGACGGCGCTCAAGTTAAGAAAGGTGATGTGATTTGTACTTGGGATCCATTCAACAACGTTATCGTTGCTGAGCAAAATGGTAAAATCAAGTTTGAAAATATTACAGAAGGATTCACTTATCGTGATGAAGCGGATGAGCAAACAGGTCACCGTGAAAAAGTGGTTATTGAATCTAAGGATAAAACAAGAATCCCTACTATTATCTTAGAAGGTGGAAAAGACAGCAAACATTATAACTTACCAGTAGGTTCACACATTGTCATCGAAGAAGGTGTGGAAGTGAAAGCAGGTCATGTGTTGGTTAAAATTCCAAGAGTATTAGGTAAGTTAAAGGATATCACAGGAGGTTTACCACGTGTAACTGAATTATTCGAAGCACGTAATCCAGGTAACCCTGCGATTGTTTGTGAGATTGATGGTATTGTTGCATTTGGAAATATCAAGCGTGGTAATAGAGAAATTGTTGTTGAGTCTAAAGATGGTATGGTTAAAAAGTACTTAGTACCATTAACACGTCAAATTTTAGTTCAAGACAGCGACTTCGTAAAAGCAGGTTCACCATTATCTGATGGTCAAATTGCACCAGCTGATATATTAGCAATTAGAGGTCCATATGCGGTTCAAGAATACGTTGTAAATGAAATCCAAGAGGTTTACCGTTTACAAGGTGTAAGAATCAATGATAAGCATATTGAAGTTATAGTTCGTCAAATGATGAAGAAAGTAGAAATCGTTGATGCTGGTGATACTAAGTTCTTAGAAGAAGATTTAGAAGATCGCTTTGATTTTATCGAAGAAAACGATCGTATCTATGATAAGAAAGTAGTTACAGATGCAGGTGAGAGCACAAAATTAAAAGCTGGTCAAATTGTTACTGTTCGTGAATTTAGAGAAGAAAATTCTATCTTAAGACGTAACGACAAAAAACTAGTGGAAGTTCGTGATGCTAAACCAGCAACTGCTCGTCCAGTATTATTAGGTATTACAAAAGCTTCATTGGGTGTACAAAGCTGGATCTCAGCTGCGTCATTCCAAGAGACAACAAAAGTATTAAGCCAAGCCGCAATTCAAGGCAAGGTGGATATGATGTTAGGCTTGAAAGAGAACGTAATCACAGGTCATTTAATCCCTGCTGGTACCGGTCAAAAAGACTTCGAGAAATTGATAGTAGGAAGCAAAGAAGAATATGAAGTGTTGGCTACAACTCGTGAAGCGATGAGCTTTGATGATGAAGAATAATACACTTTAGTATAAAATGTTAAAAAGCAGGAAGTAGCAATATTTCCTGCTTTTTTTATGTGTTTTTTATGCCGTAGATTTATATTTTTTGCCTATTTTTATAGGGTACTGAAAATACTGAAGTACTTATTTTTTTACTTAATCATTTATAATGAAACCGATTTTTTGGATTGTTAATGGAGTTTTAGCTGTAGCGGTAATTGTGCTATTTGTTTTACATTTTAATACCAATACAACACCTACTAAAGCGTCATTAATGGCGAGTGGTGGAGGTAAGGTTGCTTATTTTGAAATTGATTCTATTCAAAATAGCTATGAGTTTTTTAAAGAAGTAAAAGCTGCCTTGCAATTAAAGGATATGGAAAATACGAAGCAGTTAACGAATTTAAAAAACGATTACATTGCTAAGTACCAAGACTTACAAAAATACGGTCAAAGTTTATCACAAGCCGAAGTAGCAAGTCGTCAACAAGAATTAGTGAAAGCAGAAAAAAACTACACAAGTAAAGAACAACAATTAGCTGCTGAAATGCAAGAGGAAAGTTATAAGCGTTTGCAGGAAGTTAAAAAGAAAATTGAAGCATATTTGGCTGCATATAATAAGGACAAGCAGTTCGCCTATATTTTATCAAGCAATCCTGATTTAATGTATTATAAGGATACGGCTTATGATATTACTTCAGATATTATTAGAGGTTTAAACTCGGAATACCAACCTAAAAAATAAGTTTCAAAATCCCGTTTCCTTAACGGGATTTTTTTTATCTTACTATTTCTATAAAAATATAAATATGTCTTCAACACAAAATAGCGGCTTTAAACCAACACTTAGTGCATTTGATGCAACCATGATAGTTGCAGGTAGTATGATTGGTTCTGGTATTTTCATTGTGAGCGCTGATATTACTAGAAATGTGGGCTCGGCAGGTTGGTTAGTTGCCGTTTGGCTTTTAACGGGCTTTATGACGCTTACAGCTGCATTAAGTTACGGTGAGTTAAGCGCTATGTTCCCAAAGGCAGGAGGTCAATATGTGTATTTAAAAGAATCTTACAATCCATTGTTGGGATTTTTATATGGATGGAGTTTTTTTTCTGTTATTCAAACAGGAACCATTGCAGCGGTGGGAGTTGCCTTTAGCAAATTCGCAGGGTACTTTTTTCCTTCCTTAGAAATGACGGATGCAAATATTTTGATGCAAATAGGTTTTCTTAAAATTTATCCAGCACAGTTATTATCCATTGCTATCATTATTTTATTAACCTACATTAATACGAAAGGTGTTCAAGGAGGTAAACTCATACAAACCACCTTTACGGTAACTAAATTAGCGTCCCTATTTGGGTTAATAGGATTTGGATTTTTGTTAGCATCAAAGTCAAGTATTTGGAATGCTAACTGGGAACATGCATGGGAAATGAAAACGATTGCTGCTGATAATGCTACTACACCCATTTTTGGTGTTGCTATTTTAGGTGCGATTGCAGCAAGTATGGTAGGGTCTATATTTAGTAGTGATGCATGGAACAATGTAACTTTTATTGCCGGTGAAATTAAAAATCCTAAACGCAATATTGGATTAAGTTTATTTTTAGGCACGTTGATTGTAACAGTTATTTATATTTCTGCTAACCTTATGTATTTAAGTGTTCTTCCTTTAAATGAAATAGCTAATGCACCAGCCGATAGAGTAGCAGTAGCAGCCTCGAATGTGATTTTTGGGAACATTGGAACTTATGTAATTGCTGTGATGATAATGATTTCCACTTTTGGTTGTAATAATGGATTAATTCTTGCAGGTGCAAGAGTATATTATACCATGGCGCAGGACGGATTATTCTTTAAAAAAGCCGGTACCTTAAATAAAAATTCAGTTCCAGAATGGGCTTTGTGGGCTCAATGTGTTGTTGCTGGATTATTATGTTTAAGTGGTAAGTATGGCGACTTGTTGGACATGGTTTCATTCATTGTTGTTATATTTTACATTTTAACCATCATAGGCATTTTTATTCTTCGTAAAAAACGCCCTGATTTAGAACGTCCATATAAAGCATTTGGGTATCCTATTTTGCCTGCTATTTATATTTTAATGGGAACTTGCTTTTGTGTTTTATTAATCATTTACAAGCCTAATTTTACCTGGCCAGGTTTAATAATCACCCTCATTGGTATACCTTTGTATTATATCGCATTGCGTAATCAAAAAACGGCAGCATAGTCATGATGGATCAACAAGCATTTGAAGCATTATTCGGTTCTTTTAACCACACTAAAATTGGGGTGGTTGGAGATATTATGTTAGATACTTATTGGTGGGGTTCGGTGGATCGTATTTCACCAGAAGCACCCGTACCCATCGTGTCATTACAACGTAAGGAAACCCGAGTTGGGGGTGCGGCAAATGTGGCCCTTAATCTACGTGCTTTAGGAGCGCCTACCACTTTATTTGCAGTCATCGGAAAAGATACGGAAGGAAAGGAGTTAAATACTTTATTACAGGAAGCTGGGATCAATACACAATACATTCATGAAAGCGATACGCGTGTAACTACCAACAAGGTTAGGATCATGGGGCGTAACCAGCAAATGATGCGATTGGATCATGAACAAACCAATGATATAAGTGAGGCCGAAACCAATCAATTATTAGCTAATTTCTATAACTATGTTGATCAAGAAAAGCCTTCTTTAATTATTTTAGAAGATTATAATAAAGGTGTATTAACTGAAAAAGTAATTTCAAAAGTAATTGAATATTGTAATTCAAAAGGTATTCCAACCTCGGTTGACCCTAAGCATAAAAACTTTTTAGCTTTTAAAGGCTGTACTATTTTCAAGCCTAACTTGAAAGAAGTAAAAGAAGGATTGAAAATCGAAATTCCATCTGTTACTATCGACAGTTTAAATAAGGTGCACGAAAGTTTACAGCAACATTTACAGCATCATATCTCCTTTATTACTTTATCGGAGCATGGCGTTTATTTTGGTGGTGCAAATGGCCATAAATTAATTCCTACACATATCCGAAATATAGCCGATGTAAGTGGTGCAGGAGATACGGTGATTGCAGTGGCAAGTTTAACTTATGCATCAACTAAAAATATGGAATTAGCTGCCGAGCTAGCTAATATAGCTGGAGGCCTGGTTTGTGAATTAGTAGGCACAGCGCCAATCGATAAAAATAGTTTGCAAGCAGAAGTAAGAAAACTATTAGTGAAGTAAATTTTCATTCAATAAATACGCGACAAAACAATTATATGTATTCAAAGAAGATAGCGATTATAGTAGCAGGTGGAACAGGTCAAAGAATGGGATCAGTAGTGCCAAAACAATTTTTAGAAATTCAAGGTAAGCCAATATTGTTGCATACGATTGATCAGTTTGTTGCTGCCTTTTCTGATATACAATTGGTGGTTGTATTGCCTGAAGGGTATATAAAGGAAGGACAGGAGTTACTTTCAAAAAATGGTTTTACAAAAAATATAGTTTTTGTCGCTGGTGGAGATACTCGTTTTCAATCGGTTAAAAATGGCTTAGCACAAGTAAAGGAAGCTGCGATTGTTTTTGTTCATGATGCAGTAAGGTGCTTGTTAACGCCTGCATTAATTCAAAGGTGTTATCAGCAAGCTTTAGAAAATGGATCTGCCATTCCAGCAGTAAGCTCGACTGATACAGTGAGGTTAGTGAAAGGGGATAAGAATGAATTGTTTGATAGGGAAAACGTGATGTTGATTCAAACACCTCAAACTTTTCAATCTGAACTGTTATTGGCGGCTTTCAATCAAACATACAAAGCATCTTTTACGGATGAAGCAAATGTGGTGGAAGCGAACGGAAAGCCAGTTTATTTAGTGGATGGAGAATTTGAAAATATCAAAATCACTAGACCACTAGATTTAGCCATTGCAGAATATATTTTAGCGAAACGATTTGCTTAAATATATATTAAATACTTTCTCTTCAAAGTACTATAAATGATAATAGTATTGTAGTAAGTAAGCATTATAGTAAGTAAGCATTTTTTTAGTCAGTATACTGGTTAGTCTTCTTCGTCAAAGTTTATTGCATATTCAGAACCGTCTTCTTTTGGAGGTTTAGGAGCTTCTACATCGGCCTGTCTTAAAACAGAAGTGCTTTTATTTATTTTATCTAAAATTTGATGTGCTACTTCCATTGCAAGGTATCCATCTATTTCACTTACCACAGTTGGCTCGTCTTTTAAAATTGAGTTTACGAAACTTGTTAATTCTGCTTTTATAGCATTGCTATCCTCAATCACGGGTGTTGAAATAGAAATGGTTTTTTTGCCTTGGTGCGTGTCAATATCAAATGAAAAACTATCGTCTTCGTCAGGTTGTTTTAGTTTAATAATTTCGGTTGTTTTTTCTAAAAAGTCAATACCTATGTAAGCGTCTTTTTGGAACAAACGAATTTTGCGCATTTTTTTCATGCTAATGCGGCTGCTTGTCAAGTTCGCAACACATCCATTGTTAAATTCAATTCGAACGTTAGCAATGTCTGGGGTATCCGTTAATACAGCTACACCACTGGCTGAAATGCTTTTCACATCACTTTTCACAATGCTTAAAATAATGTCAATATCGTGAATCATTAAATCTAAAATCACACTTACTTCAGTTCCTCTTGGATTGAATTGAGCTAAACGGTGAACTTCAATAAATAAAGGGTTTAAGGAAGCATTTTTTAGCGAAGTATATGCGGGGTTAAATCTTTCAACATGACCAACTTGTAATTTAACGTCAGCTTCTTTTACCATTTGAACAATGGCCTTTCCTTCTTCGATGGTATTGGCCATTGGTTTTTCTACAAAAACATGCTTGCCTGATTTAATAGCCATTTCACAAACAGGAAAGTGTAAATGGGTAGGTGTGACTACATCAATGATATCGCAAGCTGCAATTAATGCTTCTTCATCCATATATCGATCAATACCATATTTTTCTTCTACTTCTTTGGCATTATCATTACTTGGATCAAAAAAGCCTACGATTTTTACCTCAGGAATTTCAAGCCAGTTATTGATATGGTATTTACCCAAATGTCCCACTCCAAACACCCCAACTTTAAGCATACTTAAATATTTAATATACGGTAAAGTTAGGCTATAAGGTATTGAAAATGAGCTTATAAATGAATGTGTGGAAAATTGGTAAAACGCTGTTGATACTTATCTATTTTGTACCTTTAAAAGGTAATATTTACGTATGCATCCAAGTATTCAAAAGCTTTACGATTTAGCTAGCAAAAAAAGTAGAAAAATTATTGGGTTAATGAGTGGCACTTCCATGGATGGATTAGATATTGCCTTGTGTGAAATTACTGGTGCAGGAATACAAACCAAGGTTAACTTATTGCATTTCACCACAGTAGCTTACGATAAACACATGAAGGATCAAATTTTAAGTGTTTTTTCAAAGTCTATGGTGTCATTGGAGCAACTAACTTTATTGAATCCTTGGATTGCTTTACAACATGCCTCCATGATTAATGAAGCCTTAGTTAAGTTTGGTGTATCCAATTCGGCTATTGATATTATTGCGAGTCATGGTCAAACTATTTATCATGCTCCTAAATCATTACATCCAAATGATGAATTTGGGCCTGCAACTTTGCAAATTGGTGATGGGGATCACTTAGCAGTTCATACGAATATTATTACCATCAGTGATTTTAGACAAAAGCATATTGCTGCAGGAGGGGAGGGTGCACCATTAGCTGTGTATGGTGATTATTTGCTTTGTGCAAGTCCTGATGAAAATAGATTATTATTAAATATTGGAGGTATCGCTAATTATACCTATTTGCCAGCAGGCTGTAAATTAAGTGAAGTTTTTTCAACCGATACAGGCCCAGGAAATACCATGATGGATGCTTTCATGAGAATACATTTTAATCAAGAATATGATAAGGATGGTATCATTGCAAAACAGGGTGTGGTCAATGTTGCGTTATTAAATAAAATGAAAGAAAATTCATTCTTTCAAATTGGATTACCAAAAACAATAGGGCCTGAATTATTTAATATTTCTTTTATTGAAGAAGCTATTCATCATGCCAATTTACTGAACATATCTCCCGCCGATATCATGGCAACCTTAAATCGTTTAACGGCCGAAACAATAGTTGATGCTATTTATAAGCATGTCCCAGTAAATGATAAATTTAAAATTTACACCAGTGGAGGAGGGATGCATAATAACTTACTCATTGAACATTTACATTCATTAATGCCCAATATTGAAATAATTTCTTCCCTTGAAATTGGCATGAATCCTGATGCAAAAGAAGCTATATTATTTGCGGTTTTAGCCAATGAATGTATTGCAGGGTCACCTATGTATGTTGGCGGCAATGCTACCAAAATACCTATAACAATGGGTAAAATAAGTTTTCCGAATTAAGCATAAAAATAAGGCCCGCAATTGCGGGCCTTAAACATAAAATACAATTTTATGTATTGTAACTATGCGATCAATCCTATTTAGTTTCAGAAAAAGCCATTTCAATTGATTTTTTTACCGATCCGTATTTTAATAATAAATCGGCGGCTTTTTTTATATCATTTGTAGGTAATTCATCCATAATCATTTTTACTCCTCTGTCGAAAAGTTTTTGATTAGTAAGTTGCATATTTACCATTTTGTTTCCTTTAATTCTACCCAGTTTAATCATTACAGAAGTGGAAATCATATTGAGTACCATTTTTTGTGCGGTACCACTTTTCATTCGAGTACTTCCAGTAATAAATTCAGGCCCTACTACCACTTCAATTGGGAAGTCAGCATGCATGGAAACTGGACTATTTTTATTGCAGCTAATACTGCCAGTAGTAATTCCTGCGGCCCTACACTTTTGTAAACCACCAATAACATAAGGGGTGGTGCCACTTGCAGCAATTCCCACAACTATGTCCTGATTGGTAATTTTAAAACATTGTAAGTCAAGCCAGGCTTGTTCTAAATCGTCTTCAGCATTTTCTACAGCTTGAAACATGGCTTGATGACCGCCGGCAATAATACCAATAACTAAATCATTTGGAACTCCAAATGTAGGAGGACATTCACTTGCATCAACAAGCCCTAGTCTTCCACTAGTACCTGCTCCAATGTAAAATAAACGTCCTCCATTATTTAGTTTTTCTGTAACAGCATCAACTAACAAATGAATAGTAGGTAAAACTTTTTCTACTTCAAAGGCAACTTTTTGATCCTCTTTATTAATATTGGTTAATATCTCTAATGTAGAGAATTGCTCAATATTATTATAAAGTGACGATTCTTCAGTGGTTCTTTTAAATGCCTTATTCATATTCATGATTGTTAAAATTAGAAACTTGGATCAGCAGGCGTGTTTGGATTACCATCTCTTTCCTTAAATGGATAAGGGAAGAAATTACGTTTTCTTTCACTATTTGCTCTTCCAAATCTTCTCATGTCTTCTAATTTCAGTCCTGACATATACAATTCAATACATCTGTTTTTGTAAATCTCAGTTAAAATGGCATCAGCTGTTGAAGCTGTTGAAGCTGCTAAGTTAGCGCCTACTTTAAATGGATCTGAAGCTGCAGTTTTAGTGATTACTTTATTTAACTCCGTTAAAGCGCTTGCCAAATTACCTGTTCTTGCATTTGCTTCAGCTTTAATTAATGTCATCTCACTAGGAAGATAAACTGGTATAGCTGCCGTAGTAGCATTGTAAAAACCGTTTATTCTAAACCTTGGTGCAACAGTTGCATTAATGGATGTATAAAATGAAATACGACCATCACCAGCTGTTGGAGCCAATGTTGCTGGTAAGCCTAAAGTAGAATCAATAGGTTGATACACGTTATTAGTTGCAGTAGCCACTGTGAAAATTGGGTTAGTACTAACAGCATCATAATTGAAAGTAGATTTTTTTGTTAAGTCCACTAAATTAGCTGCAGTTAAGGCTTCAGCATTTTTACCAGAGAATAATAAATATCTAGCTTTTAATGCGTTTAAGGTATTAACATAATCTAAACCACTTACGGCATCAGAAGTATAACTAGCGCTAATTGCATTTGCACTTATTTTTCCAAGTGCATTGTCAATAGTAGCAATTGCTGCAGCAAATCCTGCATTTCTGTCTACGAAACTCACATTTGCGCCAATTTTTTCAGGAACTTTTTCCCATAACATACTTAAGCTTCCAATTGCTAATGCTTTCAAAATTGAAGCATGTGCAATAAGTCCACTTGCATAACCTTTATCTGATAATGCATCGGCAGCAGTGATTACTGAATTTGCATCATAAATTACTTTATTTGAATTTGTCCAGATATTTCCAAGTACAGTATTAGTGGCATCAACTGATGTTCCACCTTTACTAAACTGAAATTCTGCGGTGTTACCAGAATTCATTAAAATAACTTCGTTTGTAGTAAAAGCATTTGCCGTTACAACGCCATACATTACACTAGCGCCACCAAATGAAAAGGTTCGCTGTGCACCAATGTTTACACCTACTAAGCCTCTAGCGGAGCTAAATACTTGATCCGTGGTAGGGGCATTAGGATTGACAAAATCTTTCTTACAACTGGTTAAGGAAACAATCCCCAGCAAGAAAGTGGTTTGAATGATATATTTAATCTTTTTCATAATTCAATTATTTATTTAATGTTGGATTAAAAATCAGCTTTGATACCAAAACTGAATGTACGTGGAATAGGAGTAGCTCCAAAGTCAATACCTCTTAAAATAGTACTTTGACCTCCAGAGTTTACTTCAGGGTCGTAACCATTGTACTTATCCCATGAAATAAGATTCCTTCCACTAAAGTTTACACTTAAATTATTTGCAAATGCAACTTTTCCTACATTATAGCTTATTGATAATTCACGAAGTTTAACATAGTCGCCTTTGTCAACTCTCCATTCCTCAATACCATAAACGCCACTAATATAGCCTCTTGGAATTTGTCCAGTTTGCTCTTGTTCAGCTACTTTACCATTACCAACACCTTGACGAGTTCTGAAGTCAGCATTGAAAACATCAACACCGTTTACCATATCAATTTGCGCACGTAATGACCATTTTTTAAATGACACTTCGTTTACGAAACTAGCAGTAAATTTAGGATTTGGATTTCCAATTACTTTTCTTAAAACACTTCCAGTTGGTAATCCTGCAGCATCTTTAGTTTCTGTTGGATTTAAAACTGATGTTTGTGTTCCTTTGGCAGTTTGTGGAATACCAGCGGCATTGGTTAACAATGATCCGTCAGCATTTCTAGCAAAGTAGGTACCATAAAATACACCAATTGGTTGTCCTTCAATAATAGCTACCGGCGCACCTGCGTTCGTGCTAAGTAAAGTTAATGACTGTCCAATTTTTAATGCTTTATTTTCATTTTGGTTATAAATCGTTGTCATTTCCCACTTCAAATTTTTATTTTGAATAGGTGTTAAACTCAACATGATTTCATAACCTTTATTTTCTAATGAACCAAAGTTGTCCAATAAGCTACCAAATCCATTGGTAGGAGCTAACTGTCTGTTGATTAATAAATCAGTTACTTTTTTATTGTAAACGTTTACTGTTAAACCAACTCTGTTATTAAACATACCTAAATCCAAACCGTATTCAATTTCAGCTTGACGCTCAGGCTTTACATTTTCATTCGCCAATGTTGAGCTTGAGTTTAATGCGCTTCTGCTTAAGAATGAATTAGAAGAGTAAGAGTTAAATCTTGAATAAGCTCCAATACCTGTAAGGTTTCCACTTTCTCCATAAGCAACTCTCACTTTCAATAAATCAATTGATTTTGATAAACTTAAATTTTTCCAAAATTCAGTACTTGAAATTACATAGCTAGCACTTGCTTTGCTATATGTTTGGTTACGTTGGTTTTTACCAAAAACACTAGATCCGTCTCTTCTTATTGCACCAGTAACAAAGAAATTATTTCTGTATTTGAAATTTTGTTGAACATAGGTACCCGTAACAGAAACTTCACTTCTGTCATCAACACCAGGTAATACAGTACTTGCACCATTTACGGTTTCAATGAAAGGAGCAAATCCACGTCCTTGCAATAAAGCGTAATTATTTTTTTCATATTGTTGTGAATAACCAAGCTGAGTTGTTGAAACTAAATCATTTGTTATGTTAACATTGTAGTTGGCACTCAAATCATGGTTAATTTGAAAAAAGTTATTTGCAGCAGTACTTGCATAACCATTTTGAGTTGGATCCAATGTTAGACCACCACCATAAAATGCAGGGTTTGCATTATATGCAAATGGAGGAATGTAAGTTGTACCATTTTGAGAATAGTTATCAATACCCATTAAGTAGTCGATTGTTAAGTTCTTAATTGGTTTCATTTTAACCCCTAAGTTTGAAATGATACGACTAGTTACTTGTTGTTGTTTGATGTCTTCAATAACTGATACTGGATTAATTCTACCTCTTTCTCCAACTGCTTTAATATTACCGTTGGCATCTCTTGCCCATATGTCATGGAAGTTTCCAATAATGGTAACTGAGTTAGTAGGAGAGAAGAATGATTGTCCATCAGGTTTTTCATTAGCACCTGATCTTGTATAGTTTAAACCTAAACTCATACTTAACCATTTGTTAATGGTTTGATCAATATTAGATCTAAATCCAAATCTTTGAAAATCGGTATTCTTAATGATACCTTGATTCATGAAATAAGAACCACCAAAATAATATTTTGTTTTGTCGGTACCTCCACTTATTGAAATGTTATTGTCGGTACCTGCAGCTGTTCTGAAAATATAATCTTGATAATCATATCTTGTAACATTAGTTTTAGTTGTAGCAAATGGGGCAGTAATAACATCTTGTGTTAAAGCACCAACACCATCAGTTGGTCCACCAAATTTAGTTGGTGATTGGTTAACATCTAATTTTTTACGTAATGAACTACTTGTATAAGTACTAGAGAAAGTAACTTTAGGCGCTCCTGATTTACCTCTTTTTGTAAATATTTGTATAACCCCTGCATTTGCTCTACTACCATAAGTAGCAGCAGCAGCAGCACCATTCAAAACCTCAACTCTTTCAATGTCAGCTGGGTTAATATCCACCATTCTACTTTGTCCGATAGTTCCTACGAAGCTTCCTCCATCATAGTTTGCTGAAGTATTTGTAACTCTGTTGGTAGCATTATTAATAATAACACCATCAACAATGTACAATGGCTCTGACGAAGAAAGTACCGAACTGATACCTCTTAATCTTACTGAAATTCCTCCAGCAGGATCACCACTATTTTGAGTTATTTGTGCACCAGCAGTTTTACCTTGTAATGCAGCTAAAACGTTACTAGTTGCTCCTTTTGTTAAATCATCAGCACTCACAGAACTAACATAGCTTCCAAGTTGACGTTTAGTTGTTCCTGCTGAAGTACCTGTAACAACAACTTCATCAAGTTTAGAATATTGTTCTGTTAATACGATAGATATATTCTTCGTATTGCCTTTAGGATCAACTGAAATGTCTTGAGATTTAAATCCTATGCCTGAAGCTGTAATTGTAAATGCAGCATTAGCATTGTGTGATATTGAAAAATTACCATTGTTATCTGAATTAGCTCCCTTCTTGGTGCCTTTGATAACAATTGAAATTCCTTCAATAGGGCTATTGTCTTTTTGATTCGTGACTTTACCGCTAACCACAACTTGTGCATAGCTTGTAAAACTTAAACCAGACAACAGTGTCAAAACCATGAACAGCCTTGTTAAAAAAGGCTTCTTTGTTTTTTTTAGTTTCATAACTGTGTTTTAATTATTAATAGATGATAATTCCGTGTTTTTTATATGGAGCCAGTAGGGGATTGTTGGGATTTAATTCAGTGATTAAAATATCAATGTCATCAAGGTTTGCTACTTTAATTTTTTGTTGAGAATTTAGTTTTTCAGAAATTCCAATACATATTGTTTTTTTAGAAGCCTTAATCATTGCTTTTTTTATTTGAACTACTTCCCAATCATTTTCACTTAGCCCAAACTGAGTATCCAATGAATTAATTCCCATGATGCAATAGTCTGCTTGAATAGATTCAATAGCTTGTACTGCATTAGCGCCTGTTGCCAACATGGAATCTTTTGAAATTTTATCACCAATCATTACTACTTCAATACTTGGATGATGTGAAAATTCAATAGCAGCGTTTAAGCTACAGGTAAAAAAT
This sequence comes from Bacteroidota bacterium, assembly GCA_039798645.1. Classification (GTDB taxonomy): domain Bacteria; phylum Bacteroidota; class Bacteroidia; order Chitinophagales; family Chitinophagaceae; genus Sediminibacterium. The sequence goes on along the minus strand of JBDKFR010000159.1, from coordinate 24,130 downwards.
GTTGCATTTAATTGTGGGTCTAATGATTTTGCAAACTCTAATATGGATGTTCCGCCTGATGTTAAAACATACATTCCATTTTGAATAAGGGCCGCAGTTTTCTTTGCAATTATATTTTTATGCTCAATGTTATAAACCATTTCTCTATCAAATGCAGTATGAAATGATTTACTCAATGCGCCGCCATGAACTTTAATCAATTTTCCCTCTTGGGATAGCTCATGCAAATCTCTTCTAACGGTATCATCGGACACACTCATATTACTGCTTAAATCCGCACATAATACTTTATTATGCAGGTTTAGTTGGTGTAATATATAGTTTTGACGCTCTTTTTTAAGCATTTTGCGGTTTTCGGATATCAAATTATGCAAAAAACCGCAAAAACAAACAAATGTTAATAATTAGGCCTTGATTGTGGAATTTTATGATTTTGCTAAAATTGTCAATGCTTTTACAAAATGATCTAGCTCGGCAGTAGTAGTGTATAAGTTCGGACAAATCCTGCACCCACGAATATTGGCATAATCAATGGCAACTGTAAATACTTGATGTTCATTTAATAGCCTTTTTGCTAAGTCGGCAGGTTCAATCCCGTCTATACCAACGTTGGCTATTGCACAATTCCGGCTAGCCTCAGCTGGTGTATTGACTACTATTTTAGGGTTAGATCTTACCTTACTTGTCCAATAATTTTGTAAATAACGAAGTCTTGCTTCTTTGCGTTCTGCACCAATCATTTCAAAATAATCAATGGAGTCATTAATGGTTAAATCAGTATGAACAGGGTGGGTACCAGTATGGTTTAAGCGATTTATTTTATTTAAGTCTTTTTCGCCATCAGCCAATAATGGCCATACTTTTTTGATATTATCTTTTCGAACATAAAGCATGCCAGCCCCTAATGGAGTGCTAAGCCATTTATGCAAAGCAGCTGCATAATAATCGCAATTTAAATCCTCAATTTTAAATTGAAAATGTGCAAATGCATGAGCTCCATCTACAATAACTTGAACTCCTTTAGCATGGGCCATGTCACAAATTTTTCGAATAGGCAAAATTTGCCCCGAAATATTAATCATGTGACTCACTAAAATCACTTTAGTTTTTTCCGTAATGGCGCTTTGATAAAGGGTAACAATTTCCTCGTCATTTTTTGGATGGTTAGGAACCGATAACATAATTCTTTTTATACCGTATCTGTTTTGCACCTGTTCAAACATATCTAACATAGCTCCGTAATCCTGATAAGCCATAATAGCTTCATCGCCTGCTTTCCAATCTAATCCCCCAATCACCATGTCCAGGGATTCAGTTGTGTTTCTAGTGATAATTAATTCGTCGGGACTGCAACCTGCAACTCCAGCAAGGCGCGATGTAATTTTTTTCTTATTTTCAAACTGAACAGTTCTCATATAATAAGACCCTTGTAAATTAACTTCTTTGATATGTTCAATAAATTTATTTAAAAGTGGCTGCGGTAAAAAGTTATAGTAGCCATTTTCTAAATTAATATAATCAGGCTTCAAGATATATTGATTTCGAATTTCATTCCAAAATGCATCGTCACTTGCAAGCGTGTTTGCCGGTACATTTTTTTTGTTTGCAAATGATTGAGCAAAACTACTCATCCCAATAGGCGTTCCTATGCCAGCTAATAGGACGTTTTTAATAAATTGTCTTTTATGCATAATCCTAATTTTATAAACGTGAATGCAAAGTTGTATCTAAATGCAAAGTTATATCTAAGTTACTGCTAAGTTTTTATTTTAATAAATGTCCATTAATTTATTTTACAATAAAGGGAATTGATTGATTAAATAGTGTGCCTTCTTTGTTTACGCCCTGAACACTAATTATATAATTCCCTGGAACATCTGAAGTGTAAAACGATATAGCATTCTTTTTGTGAATTATCATATTTGGATTCCAATATAGAAGTTCTCTAAAATCAGGCAACCTGCTTTCTTGTTGCATTCCAGTTTCGTAAACGGGTGCGTTGAATACTCTTTTTGATTGTAGCCCTTTGTAATCCAATACAATTGCATTGGGGTCTAATTCAAAAGCGTCTAATTTTCCAGTGTAGGTAATAAAATTAATTATACCATTAAAGGAACTATTCCCGTAGTAATAAATTCTGGATACGATTTCTAGTTTTCTTATTTTTAAAGGGTCGTATTCTAAAAATTTATCAATATCTTTTATAACAACGCCATCTAATAATACCAACGGGCTTTGACTGAAGAATCTTTTATAGGCTTCGTCGTAAACATAAAATTGGAATTTATCTCTTTCTTTCACTAAACTAACCGGGGTAACAAATTCTCTAATAACTTCCTCAAGCGTATTAAATCTTGCATAATTGTCAAGGAAGTAAGTTCTGTCAGGTGTATAATAAAATGCGTTTGTGTCTTGTTGATTTATATCAAATTGAGTTGCATACTGTGGAGTGAAATAATTTTTAATCTGCAAATTTTTATATTGACTTGACATACTATTTTTTGGAATCGAGGTAATGTTAATAAGGGGGTATTTTGCCAACATTAACTTCTTCCCTATAAATGGGTTCTCAATATCAATTTTATTTTTTATTTTATGGGTGCTGTCAAATTGAAAAATGATTTGTCCATTGTTAGAGAAATCCTGAAATTCAAATTTTATATCTCCTTTTAGATCACTTATTGCAGGTTTAAAAACTGTGTTTTTAGAAGGTACTGAAATATAGGCAGTTGTTTCCTTGGAAGGACCTTGTGTTTCTTTATTTATAATTTTACCTTTAATAATAGTGCCACCTAATTCAGGCAAATAGGAAAATGTTTTATTTTTTGAATCTCTTACATCTTTCATGGAAAACCTTCTCCATCCTTGGGTAAGCATTAAATTATCCATTGCCTTAAATCTATTGGGCTGTTGTATTTCAAAATAGGAATAGGGGGTTTCAATTTGACCAACTAAATCAGCGCTTAATAAAATATAATTCTGGATATTAAATTGGTCATTTGTTTGTAACTCATCAATTTTATATACTGAAATGGAGGCGTCGTATGGACTATTCGCTGTTGAGCTTAAGGTTAGGTTTACTTTTTGACGTTTATTTGTTTTATTTACTTCAATACTAATTTTACCGTCTTCCATTTTAGGATAATGGAATAAAAGTCTTTCAGCTACAGGATTTTTTGCTGCATCAAATAAAGTAAATGTATTGATGCCATCACCCAAATCAATAGTAGGTACTTTTATATCCATTAGATCTTTACTTAATGAAATTTGGATAGCTTTTTTTATAATACCCCTGCAATGGATAATCAAATAAACACTAGAACCATTTTGAATATTACTATTTACATTAATTGAAACTGAATCATTAAAAGTTTCCTCAATATGCAATTGATATCCATTTGCCGATGCATTAGGCAATAGTTGTTCAATTTTACCTGAAGGTGTTTCAAAAACTGTTTTGTAAGTTTCATTATTTTTTGGCGTAAAAGAAAAACTACCTAACCCATTTAATAAAGTTGTCAATTGAGAAATGGTATCGCCTTTATTATTAATTACCCAGCCCTTTGAATTTAGCCCTTGCCCGTATTGATTTTTAACACTAAATCCAATCAGATTACTAATATCGTTTATTAAATTTCCACTTTCAGGAAAAAGTGAAACTTGGTAATTAAGCTGAATATTAGTACTTGCTTGTTCAAGCGAAACGCTTGTATTATATATTGTAATTTGTTTAATAAAGAAATAGGAGGGGTTTGAATTTTTCATCCAATTCGTATATGCCACCATTGTATATTTTCCCGTTGGTAGATTTGCTGGAAATTGAAAACTGCCATTCCCGCTACCATTTTTGAGCCCAATTTTTTCCTGTAAAACGGGTTGATTATTAGCGTCTAAAAGTTCTACATAAGCTACTTTACTGAGGTTTAAGGGTTGATGAAAAAAACCATCAAGCGAATAAATCTTAAACCAACAAATATCATTGCTTAAGTAAACTGACTTATCGGTATGAGCGTACAACTTTTCTGGAAGGTGTTGGCTATTATAATTTTCAATTTCATCTTGAATTTGAATTATATCATTAGCCTGACCATTAATATTTAATGGATTAATGAGTAGCAGTGAGGTGAAAACTAAAATATGGTACAAATACTTTTTCATTGCAGTTAAATTTATGGCCAAAAACTAGGTTTAGTACTTGATCCGTTTAATTTACAATCCACACATTCTGGTGGCGCTGCAAAAAATGATATTATCCTACCTGTCATAGGATCGGTGTTTGGATAAGTTGGTAATAGGAATAGTGCTTTTATAGCAATGCTATCACTGATATTCGGAATTTCAATTTCTGAACATTTTTGGTTGTAATTCCAATCGGGTAATGATTTTCTATTAATAAATATGCGACGTTCTTGTACAGGACAAATATCAATATACCCAATCACAGGTTCTGAAGGATCCGATATACAATGAATGTTACTATTTAAGTCCGAAGGCTGTGCATCAAAAACCGACCCTGTTCCTTCGGTATTTTTTTTCATTCTTTGTAAAAATTCATAGCGACCTTGACTAAGACTATATTGTTTTGTGTTAATGCTATACAATATGTTCATTTTCCAAGAGTCTGCAGGAATATTTATGAGTGGTAGATTAATGATATCATTTGCTAGGCTCATTGTTGAGCCAGTCATGATAGTGGTTGAAGGATCCGTTTTCCAGCAATAATATTTGGTCATGTCGGGGCCATAGTTGGATGAATCATTGTATACCGCTCTATATGTGGAAGCCCCACTACTATTCCTGCCAACTTGATATTTCAAAGTTGATAAATAGTAGGAGTGTATTTCCCATGTTTCTTCATATTCCCATTGGTAATATTTTGTATTATTATTGGGGTCGTGTGTGTTAACATACAGCTGGATATCTCTACCAACGCGTTTCCAACTAACGCTATCGATTGGAGGATTATACTTAATGGATGCAAAATCAGACTTATAAGTTTTGCCTTCCTTAGTCAAAATGGAAAGTCTATATTTTTTATTATTTGATAAATTCAAATTTACAGTCGAAAAATGTCCAGTGCTTGCCTCTTTTAATGCTATGATTATATTGTCCTCGCTTTCAACAAATACTTTGGCTCCTTGTTCAAAAGCAACAGATTGATCAGTAAGTTTTGAAGTTCTTGATAATGTTATATTCGTTTCTCCAGCACCACTATTAATAATACCTTCAACAACTAAATATCCAGTTGAAGGGGATACAACGGGTGATATGTATTTCTCTTTGCAACTAACTACAAAAAACAAAAACAATATATAATTTAAAATATTTTTCATTCTGTTTATTTGAATCTGATATTTAAATTAATGTATGGGATTGCTGCTCCAAAAATGGAAAGCTTATATCCATTAACTGCTCCTTTTTCTGAAACATAATATATGGAGTAAGGATTTCGTTGCCCCGTTAAATTATAAACACCAATTGACCATGAATTATGAATTAACTGGTTTACCTTATGGTTACCCTCGATATTCATTGAAAAATCGGTTCTAAAATAATCAGGTATTCGATAAGCATTTCTATCAGCATATAAAGTTCTTAAAGAGCCACCATAGGAGAATACACCTATTGGAAGTGTTATTGGGCGACCCGTGCTATAACTACTATTAAAGGAAACGCTAAATCGGTGACTAAATTTATAGTTGGCAATTAAAGTGACATCATGTGGTTTGTCAACATTAGAAGGGTAGTATTCACCTTTATTAATCAGCTCTCCTGCAGTTTTGTCGTTCATTCTTAATAAAACCCTTGACCAAGTATAGCTGATCCATCCATTTAATTTTCCTGCATTTTTTTTGATTAAAAATTCAACGCCATATGCTTTTCCTTGGGTGCCTAATACATCCGTTTCTATATTTTTATTCATGACTAATTTCGCACCACTTTTATAATCTAAATAATTTTGCATATTCTTATAATAAACTTCAATAGATGTTTCAATGGTATTGGACTTTACATTTTTATAAATACCCATGGATATTTGACTTCCAATTTGAGGTTTGATATTGGGGTCACTCAATTTCCAAATGTCAGTTGGAGCCATTGCAGTTGTATTGGATAAGGAATGGATATATTGTCTTTGTGTATTATAACCAGCTTTAAGAGAAAGGGTCTCGTCTATTACATACCTTAAGCCAAGTCGATATTCCGGTCCTCCATATGTTTTAATGATGCTACCACTTGTATAATTAATTGTTCTTATAGCATTGTCGGTTGTTAATGGAATGCCTGAAGGGTAACTATTAATTTGATTAGGTCCAAGTGCACTGAACATGGATAGTCTTATTCCAGCGTCTAGTTTTAATTTTGAATTAATGGTAAAGTGATCAGTAGCATATAAAGCATTTTCAATAGCTTGTTCTTTTTGTATAACATCTTTGACAACCAATGAATTTGTTCCAAGTGGCTCATATATGCCGGGGGATAAATTATAATACAATGAGTTGGCACCAAAATCAATACTGTGTTTATTGTTGAGATTATAAATAAAATGAGCTTTGAAATAGGTTTGTTGAATACCAAAACTTAATTGGTAAGCAGATAAAGGTAATTTTTGACTATTTATTTTATAGTTATAGTTATCCCATCCTGTAGTTAGTAAACTATTAAATTTATTGGTAAATATATGTTTCCATTTTACTGATACGTTTTTATTGCCATAGCCATATGCAGTGTCGCTGTTTAAATTAAAGTGGTCATTGCTAATGTATCCAGTGAAGTAAACTGTATTATTTTTATCAATTTGATTATTTATGATTAAGTTTAAATCATAAAATTCAGCGTTACTATTTTTATATTCTTCAGGCAATAATTTGAATAACCAATTAGAATAGGTAGAGCGTCCGCCTAAAATAAAGGAAGATTTGTCTTTTTGAATGGGTCCTTCAACATTAACCCTGCTTGTAAGTAATCCAATACCAGCGGATCCGGTGAACTCCTTTTTATTGCCTTCGCGACTATTGATGTCTAATACCGATGATAGGCGACCCCCAAAATTGGCTGGAATGCTACTTTTATATAGTTCGACATTGTTAATGAGTTCAGGGTTGAAGGCAGAGAACATACCAAAAAAGTGAGAGGGGTTGTAAATAGTTGCATCGTTAAATAAAATAAGGTTTTGGTCTGCAGCGCCACCTCTAACATTTAATCCCGTACTCGCTTCGCCAACTGTTTTAACTCCAGGTAAGGTAGTAACTACTCTTAGTATGTCGGCTTCCCCAAAAACGACTGGAACTTGTTTAACTGTTTTTATATCTAATTTCTGAACCCCCATGATGGTGCCACGGACATTACTTAATTTTTGTGCTGAGATAGTTACTTTTTTTAAAGTCATAATGCTTGCAATGGCTTCTATGTTCATTTTGCCATCACTATATAAAACAACTTGCCTTTTTATATCTCTATTACCTAAACTCTGAACATTTAAAATATGTTTACCGCGGGGTAGGGAAATACTGTAATATCCATTTTGATCAGTAGTAACTCCAATTCTCGGTTTTTCAATATATACGGAAGCGCCAGCAATGGGTTCGCCCGTTTTAGCATCTTTAATATAACCTGCCATGGTTATCGAGTTGGCGCCTGCTAATTTTTTTTCACCAATCTCATAAATTGATTTATCGGCCAGTGTTTCTTGAATTGTTGACGGGTCATCATTTTCAACAAGTTTGTTTTTAAATATTGACGTATCTGTTTTTATCTTTCCAGTAAAATAGCCTTCAGCTATCATTATATCTATTGGTTGCCCTTTTGTTAGGAATATATTATTATCATTATCGATGTTGAAAAATATATTATTTGGTGCAAGTAGAGTTGTTAGAACAATTTTTAAAGGGCGATTGTTAATATTAATTGAATAGGAAGCATTGCCCATTTGGATTGAATCATAATAAAAATGGAAGTCTGTTTGTGCTTCTATTTTAGAAATTAACTCGTTTAAACTTGCATTTGTAATATTTAGTGAAATACGTTGACTACTATCAGTCTGTGCATTTAAGCTAATATTAACGGTGATAAAAAGTATAACTAGAAACCAATATTTTGATAATTGCATACTAATGGGTTAATTGATTATAGTATGCAATTACTTTCGTCATAAAGCCTTGTTTCTCTTTACGAAAATTTAATTGCTGTTCTTTTGTAAATTCATTGATTTCTGTATCACGATCTCCTAATTGTTTAAGCAAATCTTGCTTAGTATTTATTTCATGGTATTTTCCATTTTTCAAAATATAGTAGTATTCCTTGACTTCGAATAGTATGGCAAGTTCATTACTATTGCTATACTTATCTACCATTTTCTTAATTTCTCTTTTATATAAACTTGTATTTCCTTTGACAAGCACTTGATAGAAACCTGTGCTTAAAAGGGCGTCGTTGTCTTTTTTGATTAAACGATCAAAATTGCAATCATGTATATTAAAATTAGATAAGCGTTCATTCACTAATTGAATTCGGTGACTACTGTCTTGTAATACGACACAGCCCATGACTTCATCAAATAAAATAGAAACATTATCAAATTGAATGCCATCGTAAGTAATGCTACCCTTTGAAAGTACATTGGCCCTAAAATAGGGGTGACCATCGGAGAATGATACAGTGTATCCCGGATACTGGCTACCATTATATTTGGTAGCTTGGTCACCTATATTTTGGTAATAAGCATTAGCGGTATATTGAATTGCTTTATGGTAAAAAATACTGTCTTTAGCATTCAATTGTGCAGTTGTGTTTTGATGAAAACATATTAATTGAATAAAAATAAAAACATTCGCAATCCAATATTTCATTTTAATTGTTTTTATATATCACGCCATTTTTCATGACAAACTGCACTTGTTCTAAAATATTGATGTCGTCAATCGGATTGGTAATCACCGCAATAATATCTGCCTTTTTACCTGTAGTAATAGAACCCGTTTTATCTTTGATGCCTAATAAGTCAGCAGCATTAATGGTAGCAGCTTGTATAGCTGCCATGGGACTTAACCCATAGCGAGTCATCCATTTAAATTGTTTTCCATTCCAACCATGAGGGTATACTCCAGCGTCAGTTCCATATGCGATTTTCACACCGGCTTGAACTGCTTTTTGAAAATTCTCTCTTTGCAATTTCCCTACCATTTTTTCTTTATTAATTATTTTTTCAGGGAAACCCAACTTGGCGTACTCTGATAAAATATATTCATCATCATATACATCTGCAACAAGATATGTGCCGCGTGATAACATTAATTGTATCCCTTCCTCATCCACTAAACTACCATGTTCAATGGAGGCTACACCTGCTTTTACAGCCATTTTAATAGCTTCAGCACCATGTGCATGTGCTGCAGTTTTACGACCCCACATTTTAGCTTCACTCACAATTGCATTCATTTCTTCCTGCGTATATTGAGGTGCACCAACACTTTCTTCCTCACTTAAAACACCCGCACTTGCTCCGAATTTAATGACATCGGCTCCATTTTTTACATTATATCTAACTTGTTCCCTTACACCTTCCACGCCATTTGCAATACCTGATAAACCCTTAGGGGCATTAAATTGCAAATAAGGGGAGAATCCATTTAAATCACCATGACTACCAGTTGATCCTATAAAAACAGTGGCAGCATAAATATTGGGCCCAACAACCTCACCTTTATTAATTGCATTACGTAAGGCAATATCCACTAAACCAGCTGAGCCTAAATCACGAACGGTGGTAAATCCTGCCTCTAAAGTTTTTCTTGCATAAATGTGCGCTGTAACAGCAACATCAACTGGCGACTTTCTAAATAAATCGCCGTAATAATCCCCACTTGGTTGACCTGTAATATGTGTATGGCAATCAATTAAACCTGGTAATACCGTATATTTTGAAAGGTCAATTATGGTTGCATCCTTGGGTATATTTATACGACTGGCAATTTTTACGATACTATCATTTTGAACTAAAATCATTTGATTGACTAAAACTTTTCCGTTTTCAACATCAATCAATTTTCCGGCTTTAATAATAATAGTGTTATTGGATTGTGCATTGCTAAAAAAGGTAATCATTAAAAATAAAAGACTGCCAATGATTTTTTGCATAGAATAAAAATTTAAAATCGTTTGTTATAAGGTTGATAAATAAGGGCTCAATTAAAAACAATCTAAGCTATTCATTTTTTTTCAAACAATACATTTTTAATGGATGAGCAAAATGAATCAATTACCTTTGAATTCAAACATAATAATTATGCAAAAAGTATGGCTTATAACAGGTTGTTCAACAGGGTTTGGTCGTTTTTTGGCAATTGAGGCATTGGCAAAAGGGTATAATGTGGTCGTAGCAGCTCGAAACCCAAATGATGTAAATGATATTGTGGCCAATTATCCGTCCTCTTCCTTAGTAGTAAAATTGGATGTAACCAAAACCAATGAAATAAAGGAGTCCGTTGCTGCAACGATTGAAAAATTTGGTCAAATTGACGTTTTGGTAAACAATGCAGGAATTGGATATTTTGGTGCTATTGAAGAAAGTGAGGAGGAAGAAGTGCGTCGCATGTTTGAAATCAATGTATTTGGCTTAGCCCATATGACACAAGCGGTTTTGCCTTATATGAGAAAACAAAAAAGTGGACATATTTTAAATGTGGCTTCTATTGGTGGTTTGCGATCTTTCCCTGGTGTTGGATTTTATAATGCAACCAAATATGCAGTAGACGGTTTATCTGAATCGCTAAGTAAGGAAGTTGCCCCATTAGGTATAAAAGTTACCATCGTGGCACCAAGTGGTTTTAGGACCGATTGGGCGGGCCGTTCAGCAAATGAAAGTAAAATTATAATTGACGACTACGCTGCCACTGCAGGTAAAAACAGAAGTGATATTAGGGGTTATAGTGGACATCAGCCAGGAGATCCTGTTAGAGCAGCAAAAGCAATGATTCAAGTGGTTGAAGCTAAAAATCCTCCATTACGATTATTGTTAGGTGCTGCGGCCTTAAAGGGAGCAAGGATCAAGCTTGAAGAACTTAAAAATGATTTTGATACTTGGGCGGAGATTACCGAAGGGGCTGATTATCCTAAGGATTAATTATTAAAAACAATTGCTATTTTTAATAACCAAAGGGTTCATATGAAAATAATTGAAAAAGAATTTGAGTCATTTAAATGGATTGATATTGAAAATCCAGTCATCGAAGATTTGGAAAAGATATCGAAGGAGCATGGCTTAAACTATTACTTAATTAAGGATAGTTTAGAAAAAGGGCATTTGCCGAAGTACGAAAAAGCGAATGACGTTGATTTTTATATTTTTAGGGCTTATACATCCGACATTAAATTAAAAATCGATGAAGTAGGAGAGATGTCAAATAAAATTGCCTTTTTTTTATTTGATAACAAGCTAATCACAATACATAGAGCAAACTTTAATTTTCTAAACATTCAAGAAGTAAAAAGTACTAAAATCAATGAACTTTTTTTAAGTATTGTGAAAAAGATGATTATTACTTTTCAAAATCCTACAATGGAATTGTCAAGTCAAATTCAAGAAATTGAAAGGACTGTTTTTTTAAGAGATCATCGTAAAATTTTATTGGAGGAGCTCTATTACATTAAGTCACAATCAAGAATTTTAAAGAAGGTTCTACATATTACGCAATCAGTAATGGATCATGCTTCATCAAGTTTGTCCAGCTTAAGTCAATACCAAGATATTAAAGACGAGTTGTTAAGTTTGATTACCTATAATGACGAGTCGGTGGAAAATGCAACACAATTAATGGCGACCTATTTATCAATAAGTAATCAAAGAAATAATGAGGTGGTAAGATTGCTAACCATATTTTCGGCGTTTTTCTTACCCTTGACTTTTATTGTAGGTCTTTATGGTATGAATTTTGAATTTATGCCTGAAATTAAGTGGAGACTTGGTTATTTATACTCCATCCTTTTAATGGTCATTGTGGTGGTTGTAATTTATTTCTGGTTTAGGCGAAAGCGAATAATTTGAGTACAATTCAATTAGAATAGGATAATTTTTGAATAAGTCACTTAATAATTATTTATAATAAGTGTATTCAAAAGTGTAAGATTAACACTATACATAAAAAATTAATATAGAATTTATGCTATGTATAGATTTAATGCCTAAATTAATGTTCTAAAACTAAACACACATGAAAAAAACATTGCTTTTATCGGTAATCTGTGCAACATTATTTGCATGCTCAACTCCGGAAGAAAAAAAAGAAACTAGCGAAACAGGAACTGCAACAGCAGCAGGTTCGGTTACAACAACGGGTCCTGAAGTGGATTTAATGAAAAAAGCGCAAAATGCTTGGGCTGCAGGTGATTGGGATACTTATTTATCATGCTATGCTGATACGGCACGTTCAGTGCATAACGGATGGGCATCAAATGATACAACAGTTGCAAAAAAAATGTCATCCTTTATCGATCAGTTTAAGAAAAGCAGAGAATTAATGGATGGTAATGTAACAGTTGAAAACACAATTTACGAAGTTGTTACTATGGCTGATGGAAGTCAATACGGACATGCATGGGCAAATCTATCATGGAAAACAAAGAAAGGAGTGGTAAGCAAATCAGTAATCTTCAATTCATATGGAATTAAAGATGGTAAATTAACTTATGAGTGGCCAATTTACGATTCTAAGCCATTTACTGATTTGACAAAATAATATTTAAAGTTTGGTATAATATAAAAGAGGGCGGTTATTTTTAGTTGCCCTCTTTTTTTTCTGCCAAGAAATATTTTTTAGTATCAAAAAGATACTTACATTTAAAACATAAATAAAAAATAGCGATATGAAAAAAATCATGTTAACATTAGTAGTATTATTTACTATTGTTTCATTAAATGCACAAACTACTTATTTAAAATATGAGTACATGAAACAGTTGCCGGGTCAAGACTATGAAAAATTAGAGCAATCATGGATCAATTATCATAAAGAATTAATAAAGGCAGGTGTGATTAATATGCACAGAATATGGAAAGTACTTCCTGGCAATAATGTAGACTATGACTATATTGTATCGACTTCTTATAATAGTTATGCTGATGCATTAGGAATAGGCAAAAAAATTTCTACTGATGATTTTAAAGCAAAATATCCTGAGGATTATAAGGTAATGGCAAGTTCAACTCTTTCAACTAGAACGTTGGTTAGGGAGTTAATCTTAAAAGTTGAATTAGGAATAAATGATCCTGAGTTAAAGGTTGAGCCAGGTAAAACCATTGCGAATATGATTCTTGTAAAGTCAAAGAATGACAAATATGAAGCGTCTGAAATAAAATTTAGCAAAAAATGGCATCAAGCTGTAGTTGATAAAAAATCAAAAGATGCATTTTACTTATCAAATGTAGTAGGTAGCAATGGGATTGATGTTGAGGTTTCTCATATCATAACTCATTTATATAAAAATATTGATCAAATGACAAATGCTACAACACCTGATATTAAATTCACAACAGAGGAACAAAATGAATATAATCAGTTATTAACTTATAGAGATTTGAAAAAGTCTTTAATGTTGATCAATGTGATGAATATTCAAAAGTAATTTATAATAATACAGATTTAACATTTTTAATTTAAACCAAAACTCAAACAATGAAAAAAACAATCCTAGTAGCGATGATTGCTACCACATTATTCGCATGTTCTACACCTGCTGAAAAGCCTGCAACTGAAGCTTCAGCATCTACTTCAAGTTGTGTTAAAGAAGGTCCAGAAGTGGACTTAATGAAAAAAGCTATTACTGCTTATGCAAGCGGAGATTGGGCTACATTGCAATCTTGCTTTAGCGATACAGCTAAGTCATGGCATAACAATGATACAGCAGCTATGAAAATGTCTGACAGAATTGAAATGTTTAAAAAACTAAGAGAAAATGTTGACGGTGCAGTTGATGCTGGTACGCCTAATTTGGAAGTAGCAACTGTAGCAACAACTGATTCAACATATGCAGGATATAAATGGGGTCATGCTTGGGTTACATTTAAGAGCAAGCAAAAAGGTGGTGTGCTAAAATCTTCATTAACTTTTGCATCTTTTGCTATTAAGGATGGTAAAATTTTATGGGAGCAAGTTATTTATGACACTAAATAATTAGCCATTTATTTTAAGTTTGGAAAAATACGAAAGAGGGCCCTTAGCAATAAGGGTCTTTTTTATTAGGTATATGTATTATATTTATAACACTAAAAAGCTTAAAATCGTATCTATGAAAAAATGGTCATTTATTCTTGTCATTGCTTTTTCTTTTGTTCAAACAATTGCATTTGCGCAAATTGATTCAAATTATTTTAATGCCATAAAATGGAGGATGATTGGCCCACACCGTGGCGGTAGAACAGTTGGTGCAGTGGGTGTTCCACAAGAACCTAATGTATTTTATATTGGGGTAAATAATGGAGGTGTTTGGAAAACTACTGATTATGGAAGGACTTGGTTTCCAATTTTTGACGATCAAAACACAGGTTCAATTGGAGATATTGCGGTAGCGCCTTCGAATCCGAATGTAATTTATGTAGGTTCGGGTGAAGGTATTCAAAGACCTGACTTGTCGGTAGGTAATGGAATGTATAAATCGGTAGATGCTGGAAAAACCTGGGCTCATTTAGGACTGGATGATGCACAACAAATTGGAGGACTAGCTGTTGACCCAAATGATGAGAATAGAGTTTTCGTAGCGGTACTTGGCCATCCTTATGGACCAAATACAACAAGAGGTGTTTACCGTTCATTAAATGGAGGTAAAACTTGGGAAAGAGTTTTATATAAGGATGAAAATACAGGGGCGGTTCAAGTTGCTATTGATCCGCAAAATCCAAACATCATTTATGCTGATATGTGGGCCGGCCGTCAAGGTCCTTGGGAGAATGGAGCATGGGATGGAAAAGAAAGTGGGTTGTATAAATCAATTGATGGAGGTACAACTTGGAAAAAATTAACAAATGGTTTACCAACAGTGCAACAAGGGTTGGGGAGAATAGGTTTTTGCATAGCACCAACTGATCCTAACAGATTATATGCTACAGTTGATGCAGGAAAAGAAGGTGGTATGTATCGAAGTGATGATGGAGGAGAAAGTTGGAGAAGTATGAGTAATGATGGAAGATATTGGGGTAGAGGAAGTGATTTTGCTGAAGTGAAAGTGGATCCAAAAAATAAAGACATTGTTTACACCGCAAATATTGTAGTCTGGAAATCAGAAGATGGTGGAAATAATTGGAAGGATTTTAGAGGTGCACCAGGTGGCGATGATTATCATCGTATTTGGATTAACCCCAATAATTCAAACATCATTTTAATTGCAGCAGATCAAGGAGCAATTATTACCGTAAATGGTGGAGCCACTTTTTCATCATGGTATAATCAACCTACTGCTCAGTTTTATCATGTAAGTACAGACAATGCTTTTCCCTATAATGTATATGGAGGACAACAAGAAAGTGGTTCAGTTGGTATTGCCTCAAGAGGAAACGATGGAGCCATCACCTACAGAGACTGGCATCCAGTAGGAGTAGAAGAATATGGCTATATAGCAGCCGATCCATTAAATCCTGATATTATTTACGGAGGTAAAATTACCAAGTACAATAAAAAAACTGGACAAGTACAAAATATTGCACCAGTTGCTTTGAAAAAAGGGGATTACCGATTTGTGAGAACTGCTCCTGTTTTATTTTCACCAATAGATCCTAAGGTTTTATTCTTTGCAGGTAATGTATTATTTAAAACAACGAATGGTGGACATTCATGGGAAGAAATAAGTCCTGATTTAACAAGGACATCCTATGATATACCAGCTAGTGTTGGCGTCTACACTACTGATGCAATGAAAACAATGCCTAGAAGAGGTGTGATTTATACGGTTGCACCTTCACCAAAAGACATTAATACTATTTGGTGTGGAACGGATGACGGATACATTCAAGTGACAAAGGACGGAGGTAAAAATTGGACAAATGTAACGCCTAGTGCTATTACCTCATGGAGTAAGGTTTCCATCATGGAAGCAAGTCATTTTGATTCAAAAATTGCATACACAGCAGTGAATAGAATTCGATGTGACGATATGCGTCCACATATTTATAAAACAATTGATGGTGGCGTTAGTTGGAAAGAAATTGTAAATGGATTACCGAATGATCCTATTAATTCAGTGAAGGAAGATCCTATTACAAAAGGATTATTGTTTGCTGGATCTGAAACAGCAGTTTATGTATCATTTGATGATGGGGAGAATTGGCAATCATTAAAATTAAATATGCCAGCAACTTCCATTCGCGATTTAGTAATAAAGGATGATGATATAGTTGTGGGTACACATGGACGTTCTTTTTGGATTTTAGATAATATCACTTCATTAAGACAACTCGTAAATAAAGCAAAGCAAAAAGAAAATATATTTTATAAGCCCCAAACTGCGATGCGTATAAGATGGAATAATTATACCGACTCGCCTGTACCTCAGGAAGAACCAGCAGGTGAAAATCCTCCTGACGGCGCTATCATTGATTATTATTTAAGTGAAAATGCAAATGATGTCGTGACCTTACAAATTAAGGATGAAAAAAATAAGGTGATTCGAACTTTCAGAAGTGATGATAAACCTTATGAAATTCCAGCAGTAAATATTCCATTGTATTGGATCCGCCCACAACAAATATTATCAGCAAAAGCAGGGTCTCATCGTTTCTTATGGGATTTACATTACACACCAATGAATACACCACCAAGTTATCCTATAGCTGCCGTTTATGGAAACACAGCACCTGAATTCACATCGCCATGGGTAATGCCTGGAAATTATACTGCTGTTTTAACTGTTAATGGAAAATCATACACGCAAATCATTAAAGTAAAAATGGATCCTCGTGTAACAACGTCTATTGCTGATTTGCAAGCGCAACATGATTATTCAATGTCATGTTATCAAAACAGCATCAAGGCCGCTAATTATAATGACCCTAGTTATAATTCAATAGTAGGGGAATACAAAAGGTTAATGCATATTTTACAAGGTGCTGATATGACGCCAACTGAACAAGTGATAAATGCTGTTAAGAGAGCTAACAATAATTTTATAGAAATAGAAAAGAGTATGAAAAAGTAAAAAATTAAGTCAAGACTTAAATAAAAACCCCTTGTAAAAAATTAATTTACAAGGGGTTTTTGTTATGAGGATTTAAGATCGAACGATAACTTCTAATTGGTTTCAAAAACTATTTAGAAGCTGGTTGATTTTTATATATAGCGCCTGTGGCAAAATCAACTATAAGTCCAGCGCCACCCCAAAAGAAAATATCAAATAATAGAGGAACCATTTTAATTTCTCTTTGAGGTTCTCCTGCTTTTGGTTTAGTTCTTTGATAAGTGGTTACTTGTCCACCAACAATTGTTGCGCATGAAGTAACATTCAAGTACATTATAGCAACAAGAATTACAGTTAATATTTTTTTCATAGTGATTTTGTTTAATTAGTTTGAATTTAAGCAATTATCATCACATTAAATAAATAATAAATATTATTTATGCATTTACATGTTTATTAATAAGGCTAAAATCGGTATCCAAAGAGTATTAGGAACAAAAAAGCCCTTAACTCTTTGAAGCTAAGGGCTTTTGCGGACCGGACGGGACTCGAACCCGCGACCTCCGCCGTGACAGGGCGGCATTCTAACCAACTGAACTACCGATCCAAGAACTTCCAGAGACGTTTCCGTTTCCGGGTTGCAAAGATAAGGGGAAAGAAGTTTTTTAAACAAATCTTTTATTAAAAAAGGTTGTATTATTTTTACAGCCCAAACCTAGCATATGCCAGAATATCCTAATAGACAGTTTTTGGAATTTGAACAACCTATTAAAGAGTTGTATGAGCAAATTGATGCCACCAAAAAATTGGCTGAAAAGAACCCTAAAATAGACCTTTCTGCTACCATTAAGCAATTGGAGCAATCCATTGTTGAAAAGCGTAAAGCCCTTACTGAGACGCTTTCTCCGTGGCAAAGGGTGCAGTTGAGTCGTCATCCAGATCGACCTTATACCTTAAAGTATATTCACCTAATGTGTGATAAGTTTGTGGAGCTTCATGGGGACAGAAATGTGAAGGATGATAAGGCCATGGTGGGAGGTTTTACCGAATTGGATGGCCAAACGGTGATGATGATTGGTCAACAAAAGGGAAGTAATACCAAGGCGCGTCAAATGAGAAATTTTGGCATGGCCAACCCTGAAGGCTACCGAAAGGCCCTTAGATTGATGAAATTGGCCGAAAAATTCAATAAACCAGTAGTTTGTTTAATTGATACTCCAGGAGCATTTCCGGGCTTAGAAGCGGAGGAAAGAGGCCAAGGTGAGGCAATTGCTCGTAATATTTATGAAATGATCCGTTTGCAGGTTCCTATTATCATATGTATCATTGGTGAAGGGGCGAGTGGTGGAGCCTTAGGAATTGGCGTGGGTGATAAGACTTTGATGATGGAAAATACCTGGTATACCGTTATTTCACCTGAAAGTTGTAGTTCCATTTTATGGAGAAGCTGGGATAAAAAGGAATTGGCTGCCGAACAGTTAAAATTAACTGCTATTGATATGAAAGGCTTTGGTTTAATCGATGAGATTGTTCCAGAAACATTTGGAGGAGCTCATTGGGATTATGAAGGTGCAGCAGCTGTTTTAAAAGAAAAAATTGTGGCTGCTTTGAAAGAAGTAAAAGACATAGCGCCTGCAAAAAGAGTTGAAAATCGAATTGAGAAATATAGTAAAATGGGATTCTGGGAAGAAGCCTAAATTAGTTGTAAATTGAATTATATAATAATCCCATCATGTTAAGACAAACTTTAAAAGGTACAGGTGTAGCCTTGGTTACTCCCTTTAATACTGATAAATCAATTGACTTTGCAGCGCTTGAAAATTTAATTGATATTCAAATCTCAGGAGGCGTTGATTATTTAGTAACCCTTGGAACGACTGGTGAATCAGTGGTATTGTCGGATGATGAAAAAGTTGCGGTATTTAATTGTACTGTAAATAAAGTAAATGGACGCGTGCCAATTGTAATTGGTATTGGTGGAAATAATACAAGTGAAGTTATTAAGTCATTTGGAAAATTTGATTTGTCAAAGGTGGTTGCCATATTAAGTGTAACACCTTATTACAACAAACCTCCACAAGAGGGTTTGTACCAACATTATATTGCGGTTGCAGATGCTGCTCCAAAACCCATTTTATTATACAATGTACCAGGTCGTACAGGTGTGAATATGAAGGCATCAACAACCTTACGTTTAGCGGCACATCCAAATATTGCAGGTATTAAGGAAGCGGGTCCTGATATGGCACAGACCATTGATATTTTAAAAGACCGTCCAAGTGATTTTTTAGTAGTGAGTGGTGACGATGAAATTGTAATGGCACAAATTGCATGCGGCATGGATGGTGTGATTAGTGTTGCTGCGAATGCGTTTCCAAAGCCATTTAGTGATATGATTCGTTATTGCATGGCGGGTGACTTTAGCATGGCTAAACGTTTAAATGATTTAATGGTAGAAGGTTATAGCTATATGTATGAAGAGAATAATCCTGGTGGCGTTAAAGGATTTTTATTTGAACAAGGCGTAATTAAAAATGAATTCAGACTTCCATTAGTTCCATCAAGTCCAGGTCTTCAGAAAAAAATTCACGACTATTTACAAAAGTATTTTGCTTAATTTAATAGCATAGATGATTTTATAAAAAAGCATGCTAAGAGGCGTGCTTTTTGTTGCAATATATTTCCCAACTAATAATATTTAGGTTGTTAATTTAATTTTTGCTTGATGGCTTGTAGTTTCATGAGTGCTTCGACAGGTGTTAAATTGTTTATGTCGATTTCGTCTAATTCCTTGCGGATAGATTCAAAGGTTTCAGTGTGTGCATCAAAAATGGATAATTGAAATTGATCATTAGTTGGTGATGCTGATGGTGTGTTATTTGTATTGCCTACATTTTTTAATTCCATTTCCTTTAATATATCGTTGGCTCTGTTCACTAAAATATTAGGCATGCCCGCCATTTTTGCCACATGTATACCAAAGCTATGTGTGCTTCCTCCTTTAGTTAATTTACGTAAGAAAATAATTTTATTTCCAACTTCCTTATGGCTCACATGATAATTGTGCACATTTGGTAATTGTGCCTCAAGGTCATTTAATTCATGGTAGTGCGTTGCAAATAATGTTTTTGGCTTTGCAGGGGATTGGTATAAATATTCAACAATACTCCAAGCAATGGAAATGCCGTCGTAGGTGGAAGTACCTCTTCCAATTTCATCTAATAATATTAAACTTCGAGGACTGATATTGTTTAAGATACTTGCAGTTTCAATCATCTCCACCATAAAAGTGGATTCACCTGCACTTAAATTATCATTTGCACCAACGCGCGTAAATATTTTATCAGTTAATGGAACCGAGGCTGCTGTTGCAGGAACATAGGAGCCCATATGAGCCATTAAAGTAATGAGTGCGGTTTGTCTTAATACTGCACTTTTACCACTCATGTTGGGTCCCGTTAAGATAATTATTTGTTGTGTACTAGGATCTAAATAAATATCATTTGGAATATAAGCTTGATCAATACCTAAGTTTTGTTCAATGACTGGATGTCGGCCTGCTTCAATATTTAATACTGTATTTTCAGTTAGGGTAGGCTTACAATATTTATTTGCTTTGGCAATGGAAGCAAAACAAATTAAACAATCTAACACACCAATCCACTGGCCGTTGTTTTGTAATACATTCATTTCCTTTAACACCTCATCTATTAACCCTTGGTATAGCTGTGTTTCAAGTAAAAGTATTTTATCCTCTGCCCCTAATATTTTTTCCTCATAAACTTTTAATTCAGGCGTAATATATCGTTCGGCTGTTGTTAAAGTTTGTTTACGAATCCATTCGGTAGGCACTTTTCCCTTATGTGCATGTGTTACTTCTAAATAATAACCATACACATTATTGTAGCCAATTTTTAAGGAAGAAATACCTGTGATTTCTGCTTCCTTATTTTGTAGTTGCGTTAAATATTCTTTACCGCCACTTGAAATATTTCTGAGTTCATCTAATTCGGTTGAAACGCCTTCCTTGATAAAACCTCCTTTTACAGCAGTGGCAGGAACTTGTTCCATTAAAGTATCGAATATGGCTTTTTTCGAAAGCGAGCAAATGTTTAGTTCCTGATTTATATGTTGTAGGTAATCATTGTCAATGGATGATAGTTCCTGTTTGATTTGTTCTATCGCTTCCAATGATTTTCCGAGTTGTATAAATTCGCGTGGCTGAATTTTTCTTGTTGAAAGCTTACTCGATAAACGCTCTAGGTCACCACATGATTCAATGAGGTCAGTTATTTTTTGCGCAGCATCATGGTTGCCCAATAAAGTTTCAACAGCGTTCAGCCTATTGTTGATTTGTGTAACTGATTGTAATGGAAAAATTAACCAACGCTTTAATAACCTTGCACCCATGGGGCTTTTGGTAGCGTCCATAATTTCTAATAGTCCTTTTCGATCAGCGCCATTTCCGATTAGTTCTAAATTGCGAATGGTGAATTTATCCATCCATAAAATTTCATCACGATCAATACGACCAATTTTATGAATATGCGATAGGTGAGGATGTTCGGTTTCCTTTAAGTAATGTAAAATGGCACCTGCTGCAATAACACCTTTAGTCATTCCTTCAATACCAAAACCTTTTAAGGAAGTAGTTTGAAACTGCTTGAATAATAAATCAGTAGCAAAAGGCTCATCAAATATCCAACTATCTAAACCATAGGTATAAAAACCATTCCCAAAAGTTTCTTTAAAATTGGTAAGGTAATTTTTAGGATGTAAAATTTCAGCTGGTTGTAAGCTTTGTAATAACTTATCCAAATATTCGGTACTTCCTTCGGCTAATAAAAATTCGCCAGTAGTAATATCTAAAAAGGCAACACCTCCATGTTCTTTTTCAACAAATAGGGCGGCTAAAAAATTATTGTTTTTATGCTCTAATAATTTATCATTGGTAGCAATACCTGGCGTAAGCATGTCAGTCACGCCACGTTTTACAATTCCTTTTACGGACTTAGGGTCCTCTAATTGGTCACAAATGGCCACACGGTAACCTGCTTTCACCAATTTGTGTAAATAGGTATCAAGCGAATGGTGCGGGAAACCAGCTAATTCGCTGGAGGATGCCGAACCATTATTACGCTTAGTTAGGGTAATTCCTAATACTTTAGACGCAATTACAGCATCTTCGCCAAATGTCTCATAAAAATCGCCTACTCTAAACAACAAAATGGCATCAGGGTATTTTTGCTTGATAGCCCTATGTTGCTGCATTAGAGGAGTTTCTGCACTAGATTTTGCCATAGTGACAAACCTACATAAATTTTTTAATATTCGAAAAGCGTACTTTTGCATATGCGCAAACTAACCATGGACGAATTAGGTCGAAAGTCGGTTGAGGACTTCAAAATGGCTAATAAAAAGCCAATCATGGTAGTTTTGGACAATATTCGAAGCATGCACAATGTGGGAAGTGTGTTTAGAACGGCTGATGGATTTTTAATTGACGGTATTTGTTTGTGTGGTTTTACACCGCAACCTCCACATAGGGATATTCATAAAACAGCTTTAGGAGCCACAGAAACGGTCGATTGGTTACATTATGAAAATACCATTTTAGCAGTGGAAGCTTTAAAACAAAAAGGATTTAAAGTATATGCTATTGAGCAAACGGAGGGAAGCATTAGTTTGGAAAAGTTTAAGCAATTAAACACCAACGCGAACAATGAGCCACTTGCTTTTGTTTTTGGAAATGAAGTGGATGGTGTCGAGGAAGAAGTGATTGAAGCGTGTGATGGTGTGATTGAAATTCCACAATGGGGTATGAAGCATTCTTTGAATATTTCGGTAGCAGCGGCTATTGTACTTTGGGAATTTGTCAGGTAATTATAATGTAAGCATAGCGCGAGATGATAAGTGAGATTAATTTTTATTAAAGAAAGAAAAGAATATAATGACGGGCGTAAAAAATTATTTGAGTTTAGTGAAGTTTTCACACACCATTTTTGCAATGCCATTTGCATTAATTGGATTTGCTTTAGGTACACAATACCTAGGAAATAATCATTTGCCTTTTGAAAATATTTGGTTAAAATTATTTTTGGTGATTGTTTGTATGGTTACGGCAAGATCAGCGGCTATGGCGTTTAACAGATATTTAGACAGACATTTTGATAAATTAAATCCACGTACTGCCATCAGAGAAATACCAGCGGGTATTATAAAAGCAGAAAAAGCATTGTTGTTTATTATTATTAATTCGGTATTATTTGTAACAGCAACTTATTTTATTAATTCCATTTGTTTTTATTTATCACCGGTGGCCTTGTTTGTTATATTATTTTATAGCTATACCAAAAGGTTTACTTTTTTATGTCATTTGGTACTGGGCATTGGACTTTCTTTAGCACCTATTGGCGCTTATTTAGCAGTTACTGGCCAATTTAATATTGTGCCCTTATTATTTTCCTTTGCCGTTATATTTTGGGTGAGTGGGTTTGATGTAATTTATGCATTGCAGGATATTGAGTTTGATAAATCACAATCATTATACTCCATTCCAAGTTATTGGGGTTTAGGAAAAGCATTAAACATTGCTAGAGGCTTGCATGTAATATCGGCAAGTTTTGTAATTGCTGCTTACTTTTTAGGTGGATTTCATTTTGTATATATTGGAGGATTGCTTGTATTTGTTGGGATGTTAATATACCAGCACAGCATTGTGAAACCAAATGATTTGAGTAAAGTGAATATTGCCTTCATGACTGCAAATGGGATCGCCAGTATTGTTTTTAGTACTTTTGTGATCTCAGATATTTTGATGGCTACTTTTTATTAATGTAAACTTTTACTTTGGCTAGAATAATTTGTATTGACTATGGTGGAAAACGTTGCGGATTAGCTGTGACCGATCCGTTGCAAATTATTGCAACTGCATTAACGACTGTTGCTACTAAAGAATTATACACTTATT
>JBDKFR010000158.1:0-3121 GCA_039798645.1 Bacteroidota bacterium | reverse complement strand
TAAAAGACATATTTAATTGGACTGGTATCTCCAACTTTTTGAGGAATAACAGAACCTGGTTCAGCATTAGAGAGTAGCTCATTAGTTTTTGAATAGGGTGTATTTTGATATACTTGTCGAGAAAGTAAGCCTAACATATCTGCATTTGGACAATCAAAATAGCTTAAAGTTCCTTTCATCAATCCACCGATATATTGTACTTCATTTAAGCTCTTAATAAGTCCTTTTTGCAGACCCAATTGCGCATTTTTTTGATATGGATCTGGCCCCATTTGATTTGGAAAAGAGGAAAATCCTTTTCCATTGGTGACATATATTTTGTTATGAACGATTTTAACATTGGTTGGGTACCAACCAACAGGTATAAAACCCTTCGAAACTGAATTACCAGGTGATGCAACATCATATACTGCCAAACAATTATTGTCTGCATTTGCAACATATAAGGTATTTTGATCTTCACTAAGCGCCAAACCATTAGTTCCAGAACCTGTTGGCGCATTAGGAAATAATGAAACATTTAATGTTTCAATTACCTTTTTCTTTTTGGTGTCAATTACCGAAACGGAATTGTCTTCTCCATTGGCAATAAAAACATATCTGCCATTTTTAGTTATACAAAATTCATTGGGATGAACACCAACTAAAATTGAATCCGTAATCTGCTTTTTTACAATATTGTAAATTAAAAATAAGCGCTTTCCCCAAATAGATATATAGACTTCTTTTTCACTAGCAGACATTGCACACATGTATGCCTCTGCAGGTAAATTTATTTTACTATTTATCTTTTTATCCTTTAAATTAATTTCGTAAAGTGTATTATTATCCTTAGTAACGGTATATAAAATATTATTTTTTTTATGGTAACATAATCCTGTAGGTGAAATTCTATTTGGCCATTTAGCACCTAATATAAGAGTATCCTTAGGTACTAAGTGTTCATTGATTATTTGATAATGCACTAGCCAATTATTATTTCCTCCAGAAGCGTAAAAAGAGTTATTAGAAACAAAAACCAATCCATACCATGCTTTGTCTATTTCAACAGCATCAAGCAACTGATTTTTTGAAATATCAATGAGTTGAATACTATTTTTACTTTGTCCATTATTGGTTACAATCAAATATTTTTGATCAGGTGAAGTAGCCATGTTCAATGGAAGATCACCTAATTCAAGACTTTGTCCATACGGACTAAGTGACCATCCGTTTGGCAACATTATGCTTTTAGAAAATTGCTTAGCGCTTTGACAAAAAGAACCAAACGATAATAAAGTGCATACTAGTACGATTAAAAATTTTGTAGTTTTCATAATAAATTGGTTAAAAAAAGCAGTCATTGAAAATCAAGACTGCCTAAAACTAAACTTAGTAATTTATATTACTAAAAAATCAAAATTAGAAAACTCTATTAGCCTATGCATTAATGAATTATAATTAAATTGTTATCAAATTGTCTATTATATTAATTTAGCTTAAGTAATAAAATAGAAATTAGATTCAATTTTGTCTCAGTAATCAAGAAAACAAGAATGATTGATCGCAACCAATTTTTTAAACAAGTATTTAATTCTCTACTAGCCATGACCGGAATACAAAGCTTAAGTGCATTTAAAGGATTTAGCGAAGCATTACCCATTCTAAGCTATACCATGCCCGTTTTATTTGTTGGACATGGATCTCCAATGAATGGAATAGAAGATAATGCTTTCAGTCAACGCTGGTCATCAATTGCAAAAGATATACCTCAACCAACAGCGGTAATAGTAATATCTGCACATTGGTATACTAAGGGAACGCTGATTACAGCCATGGAGCACCCTAAAACCATACACGACTTTGGAGGTTTTCCGCCTGCATTATATCAAGTACAATATCCAGCTCCAGGCTCTCCCTCATTGGCTAAAAAGACGGCTTCTATGATTCATTCCATAAATGTGCAACTCGATCATGAATGGGGTTTAGACCATGGTACATGGACGATCATTAGACATATGTATCCCGATGCTTCGATACCTGTTTTACAATTGAGCATTGATTATTCTAAAGCACCCTCATTTCATTATACATTAGCCAAAGAACTTATGCAATTGCGTAATAAGGGTGTATTAATCATTGGCAGTGGCAATATGGTGCACAACTTAGGTATGGTTGCATGGGACAAATTAAATGAACACTCTTATGGATATGATTGGGCGCTTGAAATGAATAACACTTTTAAAGCGCTTATTCTTAAAAAAGAACATGATTCCCTTATTCATTATGAACGATTAGGTAAAGCAGGACAATTAGCCATTCCTTCACCCGAGCATTATTTACCGCTTCTTTACTCCTTAGGATTACAAGACAAAAATGATCCCGTTGCTTTTTTCAATGATACTGTCGTGGGGGGCTCACTTACAATGACTTCTGTGAAAATAGGATAGTGCAATTCTGCGTATCAACAAAATCATTGCCTTAGTTGTTATATTATAGAATATGGAACTAAAAGATATCGACCGAATTATTGAAATGGCCTGGGAGGATCGCACACCCTTTGAAGCAATAGAATACCAATTTGGTTTGAATGAAGCAGCTGTTGTTGCTTTAATGCGAAAAGAATTGAAAAGAAGTAGTTTTGAATTGTGGAGAAAACGCGTACATAGCGGTGTAAGCCAAAAGCATGCATTAACCCGCCACCCAGGAATCAATCGATTTAAATGTAGCCTTCAAAAAACGATTTCTATGAATAAGATTAGTAAGCGCTAAATTATTTATCAAGAAAAAATTACAATGAACCAAACTTTCCTTGTTGATAGTCATCAAAGGCTTGTATCAACTCCTCTCTTGTATTCATAACAAATGGTCCGTGAGCTGCAATAGGTTCTTTTATTGGCGCACCACTCAATACTAATACAATACTATCCTCACTTGCTGTAATACTAAAATCTTCAGCATCATTAGCCATCAATACAAAATGATTGACGGGTACCGACTGTTCTTGAATCGTAATTGTTCCTTCTATAACTAATAAGGCAGTATTAAATTGACTTGGAAATTGAAAGGGAACCGTTGCTCCACTTTTCAATTTTGCATTGAACACATGTATAGGTGAAAAAGTGCTGGCGCTTCCTAGCAC
>JBDKFR010000157.1:0-4365 GCA_039798645.1 Bacteroidota bacterium | reverse complement strand
TCCTCATCATCGGCTTTGGTGCTCGCTGTAAATAAACGTAAACTTTTATCATGCAAATTATACACCCCTTTAAATTCCTTACCACTATTAATTGGCCAAGTCATTGGGTGTAATGAAATTTTTAATTCGGCTTCTATTTCTTCTAATAAATCAAATCGGTTTTTACCGTCACGGTCCATTTTATTAATAAACACAATAACCGGTGTAGCACGCATACTACACACTTCCATTAAACGGCGTGTTTGTGGCTCTACCCCGTTCACACTATCAATCACTAATATAACACTGTCCACAGCAGTTAGGGTACGATAAGTATCCTCGGCGAAGTCCTTGTGACCAGGTGTGTCTAATAAATTAATCAAATTGCCTTTATACTCAAATGACATCACCGATGTTGCCACCGAGATACCTCTTTGACGTTCTATCTCCATGAAATCCGATGTCGCATGCTTTTTAATTTTATTGCTTTTTACCGCACCAGCTGTTTGAATGGCGCCACCAAATAACAATAACTTTTCCGTTAAGGTAGTTTTACCAGCATCCGGGTGAGAGATAATCGCAAAGGTCTTACGCCTATTTATTTCTTTTTCGTACTTCATTATAATCTGTTCCTACTTTAATCAATCTTTTAATAAATCTTGTCTATCTCAACACATGTACATCTTAAAATTCAATTCCATATTTTATTAAAAATGGCCCGCACTCAAAATAATTTGAATCACGAGCCATTTAATATATTCCTAAACTAGTTAGATATCAATTGCTTCGCCATAAGCAGCAGCAACTGCTTCTTTTAAGCCTTCGCTCATTGTTGGATGCGGATGAATAGCATTTAAAATTTCGTGAGCAGTTGTTTCTAATTTACGAGCAACTACTGCTTCAGCGATCATATCCGTTACATTCATACCAATCATATGACATCCTAAGAATTCACCATACTTCGCATCGAAGATTACTTTCACAAAACCTTCCGTTGCGCCTGCAGCAGATGCTTTACCACTCGCTACAAATGGGAACTTACCAACCTTAATTTCATAGCCTGCTTCCTTAGCTGCTTTTTCAGTATAACCTACACTTGAAATTTCAGGTGTGCAATAAGTACATCCTGGTACGTTATTGTAATCAATAGCTTCTGGTAAATGTGCGTGCTTCTTTTCCAAATAAGCCATATGCTCTGCAGCATTGATACCTTCTTTAGCAGCTACGTGCGCTAAAGCTTGACCTGGACTACAATCACCTAATGCATAGATACCTGCAATGCTTGATTGTTGGTATTTATCTACAATGATTCTGCCTTTATCTGTTTTAATACCGTTTGATTCTAATCCTAAATTTTCAATGTTAGCAACTACACCCACCGCACTTAATAATACATCAGCTTCTAATGTAACATAAGAACCGTCTTGTAATTTCACTTTTGCTTTCACGCCAGCACCTGTTGTGTCAACTGATTCAACGGAAGCATTGGTCATGATATCAATGCCTTGTTTTTTGTATTGTTTCTCTAATTCTTTAGAAATATCCTCGTCCTCAACAGGAACAATTCTTGGTAAAAATTCGACGATAGTTACTTTCGTTCCCATGCTATTGTAAACATAAGCGAACTCAACACCTATCGCTCCACTTCCCACGATGATCATGCTTTTTGGTTGTGTTGGCAATACCATTGCTTCACGGTAACCCAATACTTTTTTACCATCCTGAGGTAAATTTGGTAATTCTCTTGAACGACCACCAGTTGCAATCGCAATATATTTAGTATCCAACACTTGTGTTGAACCGTCAGCAGCTTTAACTTCTACTTTACCTCTTGATAAAACTTTACCATATCCCATTACCACGTCAATCTTGTTTTTCTTCATCAAGAATTGAACGCCTTTACTCATTTTATCAGCAACGCCACGACTTCTTGAAATTACTTTTCCAAAATCGTGCGCAACACCTGTTGCTGTAATACCATAATCAGCACTATGTTTTAAATACTCATAAACCTGAGCACTTTTCAATAAAGCTTTGGTTGGAATACATCCCCAGTTTAAACAAACTCCGCCTAAACTTTCCTTTTCAATAATTGCTACTTTCAAACCTAATTGAGAAGCTCGGATAGCCGCAGGATAACCACCAGGACCACTACCTATTACAATAACGTCGTATGCCATTTGTGTATGTTTTTGTGTATTTGAATGAGGGTGCAAAAATACCTCGAAAAAGGCAAAAGAAAAAACTAATTAGTGCTATTCAAAGAAAATACGGACCATTTGAAAAAACCACTTATTGTCATTTGGACGCTGCTTACTCATTTGATGCTCATCGTACTTACTAAGCCCAAATAAACCAGCCATATTGCCTCCTCGCACTGAAATTTCCAAATAACCCGCAGAATTGAACCAAGCCAGCTTATCCGCGATAGGAACAGCGCCATAATTGCGGCTCAACACCTCAATGGTTTCATTGCGGGTAAATAGGATTTTAAAAGGTCGGCCCTTTGCATGTGCCTCAAATTCCTCCTGCCTAATATTAACCACCACATTCTCAAACTGATCAATAAATATGATTTGTCCCTCCATCCAAGCCTGGTCAACCTTAGGCTGAGTTGGGAAAATTTCTAATATTTCAGTAGCTGGCTCACCTGCCTCTGCTAGGCTACCTGAAGCAAAATAATAAGCCACCGACTCCACTATTCGCTCTGTGATTTGAACAAATGTATTTGCTCCTTTGATATCTATTTTTACAATTTCTTTTGGCCTCAAACCCAGCATCATGGTTAAAAATCCGTTATCAGGCACGACAAATAAATGACCATTATAACGCGCAAATAACACATGCTCCTGTGGGTATTGAAAGAAATTCACCATCACTATATGCACCGTACCTGAAGGATAATGTTTGGCTGCATTATTAAAAATATATGCCCCTTGTAAATAGTTTTTGCTAGAAAGTTGATGGGTGATATCTGCAATTGAACATCCCGGTATGATGGACAAAATTTGGCCTTTTACAGCACCAATGATGAAATCCTCTTGGCCTATGTCGGATGTTAATGTTATAACAGGCATATCCTATTAGTAACGAATAAATTGTGTATTTATTTTACCAATTTACCATTCTTAAAAAAGAATTCATGAACCAATTTATCGGCCCATGCCGGAAAGTACTTATTCATAAAAACAGTGCGTTTGCCGGTAAAGGTCAAAACCAAGGTACGCTTGCGTTTTACGATGGCTTCTATGATATGATTAGCACATTCCTCGGAGCTCATCATAGCCCCCTCGTCCATAGGTGATTCCCCTTGCGCTTTAGCATCCTTATTCAAAGCAGCATTTCGAATATTAGAACTTGTAAAACCAGGACAAACCCACATCACATGCGTTCCTGAGCCATATAATTCAGTCCTTAAGGACTCCAACCAACCATTTAAAGCATATTTAGAAGCCGAATAACCACTTCGACCCGGCAAACCTCTATATCCAGCAATACTTGACACCCCCACAATCACACCATTTGCTTTTTGAATAGCTGGTAAAGCTGCTTTAGTTGTATACACCGTACCCCAAAAATTAATATCCATTACATTTTTAAGCGTTTCAATGGACACTTCATTAACCAAGGCGCGCATGGAGATACCTGCATTATTGATTAACACATCCAAACCGCCCCACTTATCAGTCACTGCTTTAATGAAAGCCTCACATTGTGCTTGATTGGCTACATCCACCTGCATGGTAAATAAATTGTCATTCCCACATTCATTGGACAAGCTAACAAGTTTGTCATTATTCCTGCCACAGGTAGCCACTTTTGCTCCATCATTTAAAAAATGGTGGACAAGTGCTTTTCCGATGCCATCAGAACCGCCTGTAATTACTACAATTTTATCCTTGAAATTAGCCATGTCATTGAATTTACACAAATGTAGTTCTAAATTGAAGATGAACCACTTAGCCCCATTTTATGATGTTGAAAAGAAATGTACCCTTTTATTTGGATAGTTTTATTTTATCCTTATTTTTGCACTCCTCAAAAGGGAAAACGGTCAGATTCCGTAGCTCAGTTGGTAGAGCAATACACTTTTAATGTATGGGCCCTGGGTTCGAGTCCCAGCGGGATCACAAAGCTCCGACGCAAGTCGGGGCTTTTTTTATGCGAAGACGCGAAAGAAAGCCACGAAGTGGTGAATTTAAAGAATTGGCTGCGTGAATAGCTTGCTATTATAAGCAGACAAGAATTTAAATTGAACGAGCGAAGCGAGTGCTTTCTTGAGTGAACGAGAAACAAAAAAGCAACCAGAACACGAAGTGTTTTGGTTAGGGGCTTTGGGCTAGCTCAATGCGGAGGGAAGTCGGCGAAGTGAAACGAAGCCGACAA
>JBDKFR010000156.1:0-2961 GCA_039798645.1 Bacteroidota bacterium | reverse complement strand
AATTCGTTTACTTCCATACTTAAAAAAGAAGAAGGGAACGATTTCGTTCCCTTCATTTCTCTGCATATTCTAGACCAAAGGTAATAAAAGAGGATGAAATCACCCAATTTTATTCAATCTGGACGTATTTTTGTGGTATGACCAAGCTATTGATCTACGGATTCCTTATTTATCTCTTGTATAAATTGATCTTCAATGTCGTACTCCCGGTACGTAAAGGGGTTAAGACCGTTCGCCAAAATATGGAGGAAATGCAACGTAAAATGGCCGAAGCCCAGGGGCAAAACGCCAATTATTCTGGCTTTACGAACCAAAATCCACCTAAAGCAGCACCAAAATCAAGTAAAGAGTCTGTTAAAAACGACGCTGATTACATTGATTTTGAGGAAGTTAAGTAATATTTTGATCCTTTTTAGACCCATTCATCCCTTTTAGCCCCATTGTTAGACTAAAGGATGGGCTATTGTCCTAAAATCTTAGGCAATTCGGTTTCAATGAACATGCCTGGTTGCAAATACAATACTTGCAATCCCACCGAAGCCGCCCCAATCACATTTGGCTCATTGTCGTCAATGAACAAAGTTTCGGCAGCGTTTAACCCTTCTTGGTCTAAGATATATTGAAAAGAGGCCGGGTCTGGCTTGCGCATCCCCATATGATGAGAATAATAAGGTTTTTTAAATAGCTTTTCGAAATCCCCGCCTATTTCCCTTTCATATTGAGGAAGCACATAATCGCAATGTATCTGATTGGTATTGGAATATAGGAACATGGGAAATTTTCCTTGATTTGTTTTAATCCAATCCATACTCTCTTTTCTAAAACCAACAAGTAAGGAATTCCAGGCGGATATAATTTGAGTATGGCTCAATGATAAATTATATAATTGATTAAAACCTTCGCAGAATCCTGCTTGATCAATGAATCCTTTTTCTACATCATAAAATAATTGATCACATTTGTTGAGCGTAAAATGATTTTCAAAATTAGGAATGCCTAATGCATCAAATTGCGCATACATATTATTGAAATCAATATCGTACAAGACATTGCCTAAATCAAAAATGATATTTTTTACTGGAGTCATAGCTTAGTGAAAGAAATTAAAAATAAGTTGTATCGTTTCCGTTTGCGAACAAATATACAAATACTTAGATTGAAGATGTTTATACAAATTGTATATTTGATCCATGCAACAAAATTTAGCCCATATAGCTGTAGTTGTTCGTGATTACGATGAAGCCATTCAGTATTATACCAATACGCTTGGTTTTAAATTAATAGAAGACACGGTGCTTTCTGAAACCAAAAGATGGGTGATGGTGCAGCCAACTGGAGCTAATAATGGTTGCACGTTATTGCTTGCAAAAGCTGCCACACCCGAACAAGAAAAATTCATTGGCTATCAAACTGGAGGACGTGTATTTTTGTTTTTATACACCGACAATTTTTACCGCGACTTTGAAAATTATACTTCAAAAGGAGTTGTATTCACTATTCCTCCGCATGTCGAAGACTATGGAACAGTAGCGGTATTTAAAGACCTTTATGGGAATCTTTGGGATTTGATTGAGCCTTCATAGCCGCTGCCATATACTTACAAGCAGCGTCTCCTTTATTTAGTTCGTTCTGAATATTTGTATGCGAAGCCTCGTCTCGGTTTTGGCTCAACTTAAATACATGCTGTAAATCATTTACGACAATATCAAATGAATAAATGGCTTTCATATTTTGTTCCATGTATTCCTGAGATAAATTTTTGACTTGGGTTGGCGCATCTGCATCTTTTTCAAAATGCAAAGTCAGGTCGGTCAGTAAATTTCTTAAATGCGTTTCATCTTTTATTTCCAATTGTCCTCTTGCATGTACTGTTTGATAGTTCCAAGTACTCCCCATATCTTTTGTCGTATACCAATTAGCACTTACAAATGCAGATGGTGCAGAAAAAATGACCAACACATTTTTGTTGACTTCAAAAGCATTGCTATGATCTTGCTTGCGCATGATATGTCCACTTATAGTAATTACTTCATTTTCTACTTTCATTAAAATAGGAATATGCGTGGCTACTGGAAGTCCTTTGCTGTCTACACCACAAATGGTCACAAAAGGATTCGCTTGCATAAAGTCAATGACTTGTTGGTGATTGCTGGCTTTGAAATGTGGAATATTATACATAGTTAAAAAGTTGAGTAGTGAAAATTAAATTCAAATAGTCAATAATTGAATTGAAAAAATTACTTTAAAAGTATTCAAATTATAAAGGCAATGCAGTGGTTGTTTTAATTTCATCCATCACAAATAAACTATTGATATGCGCCACCATTGGAAGGACTGCTAGTTTTTCTTGGTAAAATTGATTGTACGTCTCTACATCCTTCGTCACTACTTTTAAATAATAATCAAAACTACCCGAAACCAAACTACAGGAAATGATTTCGTCAAATTGTAAAATGATTTGTTCAAACTCAGCAAAATTATTTTTTGTTTGCTTGTCTAAGGTAACATGACAAAATACAACCATCCCTAAATCAATTTTTTTTCGATTGATTAAGGCCACATAGTTTGCAATCACCCCATCCGCTTCTAACCTTTTGATACGGTCATGGGTGGGACTAACAGAAAGATTGATTTCGGCACTAATATCTTTTAAAGTGGCCAATGCATTTTTTTGTAAAATGCCTAAAATGGCAAGATCAGTTGGGTCTAAGTTCATAAGCTACAAATATTATAAGCGTAAGAATTTCGGTGAAAATGCGAATTCAAGCTCAAATTTACTGATAATTTCTATTTATTTTAATTTTTAAAGCATTTTTTACTGTATTATTTCATTTAATTAATAATATTTTCTTTTTACAGAACTTTATACAGAAATAAAACTAATACTATGATTATTGGCGTTCCTAAAGAAATTAAGATCCAGGAGTACCGTGTAGGTTTAACTCCTGAAGGTGTGGATGC
>JBDKFR010000155.1:0-12624 GCA_039798645.1 Bacteroidota bacterium | reverse complement strand
CCCAGAAAAATACCAATAACAGCACCTAAAATACTGATGCAAATACTTTCAAATAAAAATTGACGACGTACATCTTTTTTCTTGCCACCCAAGGCTTTAATTAAGCCAACTTCACGTGTACGCTCACTTACAGCTACTAACATAATATTCATTAGTCCTATAGCTGCGCCAATTAATGTAATCATTCCAATTGCACCTGCAGCACCACTAACGCCTGCTAAAAAACCAATAAACATTTGTGCAAATTTGTCACTTTTGTCTATTACGAAATTATCAGACTCAGTTGGTATGAGACGTCTAGCCTTTCTCATTTGATCAGTAGTTTCGCCAATGGCAGGTTCTAATTCAGCAACATTATTTACCATAACACCTAATGAATAACCACTATTACTTTGATATTGTCTAGCATTTTTTAGAGAAGATATAACAACATCATCCTGTCTTAACATGGCACTTGAACCCTTTGATTTTAATAGTCCTATAACTCTATAAGGTTTACTTTGCAATAAAATAACTTTATCAATACACGCTTCAGGTTTATTAGGGAATAATTTTGCAGCTACATTACTTCCAATGATACAAACATTGCGACCACTTTGAATATCAACATTATTTAAATTTCGGCCAGCCGTTAATGAATATCCGTTTACAGTTAAGAAATTTTCATCACCTCCCATCATTCTAATTTGAGGATTTGTTTTCTTGTCTTTATAATGTAATTCATTATTTCCACCTAATCTCTGAGAAATGCTTACTGACGCGCGATTAAATCCAAAATGCTCTTTAAAATAAGTAGCCTCTTCAATTCTAATGGGCTTATCTAAATTTGATTTTTTCTCTTTTTGGCCTTTTTTCGATTTTGCAAATTCTTCTCCATCATTTGGGCCTCCCATTCGGGCATTCATTTCCTTATATCTGACAACAAAGGCATTTGCTCCCATAAATGAGAAGTTCTCCTTTAAACTTTGATTCATAGCTGAAATAGCGGTTATAATGCCGATTAATGCCATGATACCAAATGCTATAATAGTCACCGTAATGCCCGTCCTAAGTTTATTGCTTTTAACGGTACGCCACGCCAACACAAATGAGTCCTGAATTGTCATTTTACTAAATTTACTGAAAATAAAGGTAGTATAGATTCAACAAACCACCCACAATATGCCCCTTAGAGGGTAATAGTTATTGAAGAACGGCTAAAAGTATAGATAATTGAATAATAAGCTAGGGAAAACGCCTAATAAAATAATGATGATAGCAACTACCATTAATTTAAGCTCATACTTTTTATCCACCTCATTGATTGCTGGTTCACCTGCTGTGAAGTACATTACTTGCACCAATCTGAAATAATAAAAAATACTAACCGCGGCAAATAAAATGGCTGTAATCAAAAGCCATGTGCCTGCGTTTGCTGTAAATAATGCATTTAACATATAAAACTTTGCGAAAAAGCCCGCTGTTAAAGGAATACCGGCTAAGGAGAACAAAAATATAGTTGTTAAGAAGGCAAGTACTGGATGTTTTTTTGCTAAACCATTAAAGGATTCAAAACTATAATCTTTCATTTTTACCAGCACCGCAAATAATCCAATTGTTGCTAATGAATAAGCAACGATATATAATAACAATGCTTCTGTATTAAAAATTGAATTGCCATATATTGCAAATAACATAAAGCCAGCTTGTGCAATACTTGAATAAGCAAGCATTCTTTTCACACTTCGTTGAAAAACAGCTGTGATATTTCCTATTAAAAGGGTAGCAACAATGACGAATGACAAAATGATTGTCCAGCTATAACCCAAGGCTACTCTCTGCATTTCAAATACCTTGATAAAAGCTATAAATCCTGCAGCTTTTACGATCGTAGCCATGAAAGATGTAAAAACCGTTGGAGCTCCATCATAAACATCAGGTGTCCAAAAATGAAAAGGTGCTGCAGATACTTTAAAATTCATAGATACAAACAATAAGATCAAACCCGCAGACATTAAAAAGTTTTCGGTCACCATTTGCGTTTTCGGATTGACAATTGGAATGGATAAGTGAAAGCTTCCAGTTGCACCATAAATAAAGGCAATTCCTAATAATAAAATGCCCGTTGAAAAAGAACCCATTAAAAAATATTTCAAGGACGCCTCATTACTTAACAAATTCTTTTTATCGGCGCCTGTTAAAATATATAATGGGATAGATAAAATTTCAATTCCAATAAATAACATTAATAAATTATCAAATGAGGTTAATATACTCACACCACATAGAATGAAGAAAAAGATCGCATAAAAATCAGCCGTATGGTTTCCGATTTTCTCAATCTCTTCTCCATTAATCCACAAATAAATAAAGGTCAATATAAATAGTGTCAAATTTGCAAATAAGCCAATTGGGTTAAAGGCCAACATACCCTTTGTATCAAAGTCAATTACCCACCAGCCTTTCAAGTGTGCTAGGTTGGCTAAAATAAGTAAAAACATTCCGCCTAAACCTATATTTCGTTGTGCTTTAGCAGACGATGTTAACCATGAACTAAACATCATGATAACACCCATTAAAGTAGATACAATTATAGCATTCATTACAAATTCATTTAATTATTTTACAAACAATTGAGTTAAAGTATCAGCCGTTAAATCAAATAAAGGCTGAGGATATACACCTGTGAAAAATACAATGACCAACAACACAATTAAAACTAGTTGCGCATTTTTATTTGGCGATTGCATTTTATTAGTTGCTTCACTAATTTCACCATAAGCAACTTTTTGAACCATATTTAAAGTGTATATAGCAGCCAGTACAACACTCACACCTGCTAAGGCTGCCATCCAAGGATTAAATTGGAATAGGCCATTAAACATCAAGAACTCCCCAACAAAAGCATTCGTTAATGGTAAAGCGATATTTGCAAAGGAAAAAGCAACTAATAAAATAGCTAAAGTAGGTTGCTTTTTTGCAAGACCCCCTAAGGCTTTCATAGATCTAGTTCCAGTTTGTTGTTCAATAATATCAGCAATGATCCATAAGCCTAATACATTAATTCCATGTGAAAATAATTGAACTAACGCACCTTGCACACCAATTTGATAATGAGCAAATAAAGCGGCATTCATTAAGCCAATATGCGCAATGGATGAATAGGCAATTAATCGCTTAACATCATCCTGACGAATAGCAATAAAAGAAGCATATAAAATTCCAATAACAGATAAAGTAACCACTATGTTTGAATGCGCTAAAAACGCAGCAGGAAATAAAGGCATTAACCATCTTATAACTCCATATAAACCCATTTTAACCATCACTGCACTCAATACCATGGTAACTGCTGTTGGCGATTGCTCATAAGCATCAGGCTGCCAAGTGTGTAGAGGGAAAATAGGCATTTTTATTGCGAACGCAATAAAGAACAATGCAAACACAGTTGCACTTTGACTACCCGAAATACTTACTTGCTTTAGGGATGCGATTGCAAAACTATGATCGATTGTATTTGAGTATAAGTATATAATTCCAATCAGCATAAATAAGGACCCTATAAAAGTATAAAGGAAAAATTTAAAGGTAACCGCCACTCTTTTTTCCCCACCCCAAATGGAACATAAAAAGTATACAGGTATTAATGCTAGTTCCCAGAAAAAATAAAATAACAAAGCATCACTTGCTAAAAACACGCCTACTAATCCCGCTTGAGTAAACAACATTAGTGACAGAAATATATTTCTTTTAGAAATATCATTGTTTTTTGTGGCAATAAATATAGCTGGAAATGTAATGGAGGTCAATAAAATCAACATTTTTGAAAGACCGTCCAAATGCAAGCTAAATCTACTATTGATTACAGGTAACCAGGAAGCATCATAGTCTCCGGTATTACTCAAAATTAAATATACTGATCCTATCAAGGTTAATATCCCAGCACCAATTGAAATTGAATTTGAGGTAGCAGTGTTTTTTATAAACAACAGAATGAACGCTGCAACTATTGGAATCAATAAAAATAATAATAGAAACATGATGAATTATAATTTATGTGTCAATTTAAAAAAGAAGGATAGGATTTTTAAATCATTGAACCAGCATAAGAATAGTACAATGATACTTAGTACCATAAATAAAATATAATATCCAACCTGTCCGCTTTGTAATAATCTAATTTTACGAGCACTATATTGCACCACCTTTCCTGTCCCATTCACAGCGCCGTCAATAATATTTTTTTCTACCACGTCTTTTAATAAACCGGCGAATTTATTTAATGGATTTAATATCGCGGTTTCATACAACTCGTCGATATACCATTTGTTATATAAAAATTTGCCTAAAGCTGTTTGTGGCTCACCGTCTGTATTTTTCTTATATCTATTCACTGCAATCAATAAAGCAATTACAGCAATTGAAACAGATATACCCATCAAAGCCCATTCAGTTGAATGTGTTAATGTTGCCTCATGTGCTTCACCAACAATTGGAATTAGTTGATGCGATAACCAATGATGACCACCCATTAATTCAGGTATTCCTATTGCACCCGCTACAGCACTTGCAACAGCTAATAAAATTAATGGAAGCGTCATCGCAAAAGGACTTTCATGTAAATGATGCGCT
The DNA here is from genome assembly GCA_039798645.1 of Bacteroidota bacterium. Lineage (GTDB taxonomy): Bacteria > Bacteroidota > Bacteroidia > Chitinophagales > Chitinophagaceae > Sediminibacterium. The sequence continues at coordinate 8,013 of JBDKFR010000155.1, read as the reverse complement.
TGCTCCTCCGTTCCTCTGAATTGACCTAAGAAAGTTGTTGCATACAAACGGAACATATAAAATGCAGTCATTGCAGCACCTAAAACACCCAATGCCCAATAAATAGGACTCTTCGCAAATGCGGCAGCTAAAATTTCATCCTTTGAAAAGAAGCCACTAAATGGAGGTACGCCAGCAATAGCAATACAGCCAATTAAAAATGTAATATGCGTGATAGGTAATTTAGATTTTAATCCGCCCATTTTTCGAATGTCTTGTTCATGATGCATTGCATGTATCACTGAACCTGCTCCCAAGAACAATAAAGCTTTGAAAAAGGCATGCGTGATTACGTGAAATACCGCGCCAGAATAAGCACCGACACCTAAACCTAAAAACATATAACCCAATTGACTCACTGTTGAATAAGCCAATACTTTTTTAATATCATTTTGTTTAATAGCAATGGTTGCAGAAAGCAAGGCAGTACTAATACCTACAATCGCAATAATATGTTGTGTAAATTCACTCGCACTAAATAAAATATTAGAACGCGTAATCATATAAATACCAGCAGTTACCATGGTAGCAGCGTGGATTAAAGCTGACACAGGTGTAGGACCCGCCATCGCATCAGGAAGCCAAGTGTATAAAGGAATTTGTGCACTCTTTCCCATGGCACCTACAAATAATAATAAAGTAATGGCAGTGATATCAGTAGTTGATAATTTAGCAAGACTCTCTGCTGTTAAAACTGTACCATAACTTACTGAGCCTAATTTTACGATTAACCAAAATATGGCTAATAGAAAGCCAAGGTCACCAATTCGGTTCATGATAAAGGCTTTCTTAGCAGCATAATTATAGGTTGCATTGGAGAACCAATATCCAATTAGTAAATAAGAACACAATCCAACACCCTCCCATCCGATAAACATAATCACGTAGTTGTCACCTAATACCAAAAGCAACATGCTAAATACAAACAAATTAAGATAAGCAAAGTATCGAGCGTAATGGTGCGATGCTTCCTCATGCATATAGGCAGTTGAATACAAATGAATCAGGGATCCAACACCCGTAATTACCAATAAAAATAAACTTGATAAAGCGTCTACTCTTAAATCAAACGGAATTTTGAAACTAGCCGTATTGATAAAATCAAAATAATGAATCGTAACAGCGCCACTAGATTGAACATTTAAAAAAGCAAGTATGCTGAAAATAAATGATGCTACAATATAACCCGTAGCCTTGTAAGCTATTACCTTTTTACTCCAAATATGGCGACCCAATCCATTGAATAAAAATCCAATCAGAGGCCATAGTACAATAAATCCTATTATTAGTTTCATGCGAAATGAATTAATTCTTTAATCTATTTAAGAAATTGATATCTGTAGAATGTGTATTTCTATACATCATTACAATAATTGCTAATCCTACACTAACCTCTGCTGCTGCTACCACCATGATAAAAAACACAAAAATTTGAGCATCAATACCAGCAGTACTCGTCGGTGATAATTGCAAAGCTGCACCGTGGTGCATTTTTGAAAAAGCCACCAACAATAAGTTTACTGCATTCAACATTAATTCAATGCACATGAAAACGATGATGGCATTGCGTCGTGTTAATACCCCAATAACACCTATGCTAAATAGGGCTAAGCAAAAGAAAATGTAATATTGAATAGGCATACCAAATATTTTTATGAATTATTTTAATTTTTATTAATCGTTATTTTTTTCCAATGATTACTGCACCCACCATCGCACTTAAAAACAACACACTACTTATTTCAAACGGCAATACATAATCATTAAACAATGCATTTCCCAATGGATTAATTAAACCAATGGTTCCCTCTTTCATAAATACTTGTTTACCCTCTAGTTGTGTAGTTTGTTTTACCAAAGCAACTAATAAGGTCAATAAGCTACCGCCGGACAATACACCAATGAACTTAATGATCATTTTTTTCTGTGGTTCATTATCATCCTTTACATTCATCAACATGATCACAAATAAAAACAATACCATTATGGCTCCTGCATAAACAATAATATTAACAATGGCTAGGAACTGAGCATTCAATAAAATATAATGACCTGAGATAGCAAAAAATACTAAAATCAGCCACAATACACTATGAATGGGATTCTTACTGATCAATACCATTGTTGCACTTACCACTGCAAACGCAGATAATGCAAAGAATAAAATTTCTATAATACTCATAATTAATTATGCTTGTACTCCTTTAGCCTCAGCAAAAGCAGTTGCTTCTGTTAAAGGGTTTGGAATTAATAAATCTGGTTTACCATAAATAAAGCCTTTTCGGGTAAAATTAGCAGGCGCAAAAGTTTCACTTAAATAAATAGCGTCTTTAGGACAAGCGTCTTCACATAATCCACAAAAAATACAACGCAACATATTAATCTCATATTTTGCTGCATACTTTTCTTCTCTGTATAATGACTCTTCGCCTTCTACGCGCTCAGCGGCCTCCATTGTAATAGCCTCTGCAGGACAAGCAACTGCACACAATCCACATGCAGTACAACGTTCACGGCCTTCTTCGTCTCTATTCAATACATGCAGTCCTCTAAATACTGGACTAAACTCACGCTTTTGTTCAGGATAACGAATAGTAGGTTGTTTTTTAAACATGTGACTAAAAGTAATCATCATGCCTTTGATAATATTAATCAAGTACAAGCGCTCCAAAAACGTCATTGGTTTTCGATTTACGGCTTGTGCTTTGTTGGTTAATGCTTGCATGGTATTGAAAAAATATTTTTAATATTATAATTTAGCGAGAATAACAGCTCCTGTTAAAAGCATATTGAATAATGCCAATGGAATTAAAGTTTTCCAACCTAACCCCATTAACTGATCATATCTAAAACGTGGGATAGTCCAACGAATCCACATGAATAAGAATATAAATAATACAATCTTAATTAATAAAGTACCCACACCAATCAGAGCAGCGATATTAGGAGCTACACTAGCTTCATTAAAGAAAGGCAAATCGTATCCACCAAAATACATGGACGCCATAATTGCACTACTCATGATCATGTTGATGTACTCGGCAAATAAATAGAAACCTAATTTCATAGAAGAATATTCCTGATGGTATCCAAAGTTCAATTCATTTTCAGCTTCAGGTAAATCAAATGGCGTTCTATTACATTCTGCCATTGCTGTAATGAAGAAAATTAAAAATCCTAATGGTTGATATACAACGTTCCACCATCCACCTTGTACTTGTTGCTCTACAATTGTTTTTAAACTTAATGAACCCGTTGTCATCAATAAAGCAATTAAAGCCAATCCCATTGCTAATTCATAACTAATGGCTTGCGAAGCAGCACGAAGCGCTGACATCAATGAAAATTTATTATTGGAAGCCCATCCTCCAATCATAATTCCATACACACCCATACTTACTACAGCGAATACATATAAAATACCAATGTTAACGTCAGCAATTTGTAATTCAATATGACGCCCAAATAAATCTATCGCACTACCCCAAGGGATAACAGCACATGTCATTAAACTTGCAGTCATGGCTAATCCTGGGCCTAAAATAAATAACCATTTACTTGCTGCATTTGGAATGATTTCCTCTTTCATGATCAGTTTCAAACCATCGGCTAAAGGTTGTAATAAACCAAATGGACCAGCACGGCTTGGACCTGGACGGTCTTGTAAAATAGCAGCTACTTTACGTTCACCAAATGTGGTATATAAGGCAATGCCCAAGCTAGCGAAAACGACGATGGCAATCATAATCAATTTCTCAATAATTAAGCCTAGGTCAAGTGCAAGAATTGTCATGCTATAAATAATTTATTATAAATATTGATGGTGCTTATTAAGCTTTCTCTGTTTTGTTGTTAAAGGTATTCCCATGAGAAGGTCCATTGATTTGACCTAAATGAATATTAGGTTGATTCACTTCACTCTCGTCATGAATGTCCATTAATAAATGTGGTGTTCTTCCTCCGTTTACTGCTAAAAATGTTTCGGTTGGTTTAGTTGTTCCAACTTTGCCTTCATAGTGTCCTTGAGAAATTACAGATGCACGACTTATTGCACGCGGTCCTTCAATCACCCAGTCACTAGCTTCTTTCTTATCAAAACGACAAGTGTTACAAATCCATCCTGGTTTGCCATCTGGCGTATCTTCAATTTCACCCCATTCATCTTTACGAGCTGTTACTCTATAAACTTCATCACCTCTGTTCCATAAGGTTACACGGCCTGAACAAGTTGGACAATCACGGTGTGCATCCATTGGTTTTAAAAACCAAACACGATTTTTAAATCTGAATGTTTTATCAGTCAAAGCACCTACTGGACATACGTCAATTACATTGCCAATAAATTCATTATCCAAACTCTTTTCAATATGCGTTGCGATTTCAGCGTGATCACCTCTGTCTAAAATACCATGCACGCGTTTATTAGTTAATTGATCGGCAGTAAATACACAACGGTAACATAATATACAACGCGTCATATGCAATTGAATATTATCACCTAAGTCATGTTTTTTGAAAGTTCTTTTTTGGAATTCAAATCTTGTTTTTGATTTACCATGGTCAAAACTTAAATCTTGTAAATGACACTCACCTGCTTGATCACAAATAGGACAATCCAATGGGTGATTCAATAATAAAAATTCTACCACACCCGCGCGCGCATCCACCACTTTTTCACTGGTAATATTTTTTACCTCCATGCCATCCATCACCGTGGTTCGACAAGAAGCTACTAATTTAGGCATAGGTCTTGGATCCTTTTCGGAACCCTTTGACACTTCTACTAAACAGGTACGGCATTTACCACCACTTCCTTTTAATTTGCTATAATAACACATTGCAGGAGGCGCTACCTCGCCGCCAATTTGACGAGCAGCTTGTAAAATTGTTGTACCAGCAGGTACTTCGATTGTAATGCCGTCAACGGTTACTTTAAATAATGTTTGTTCGCTCATAGTTTATCTTTCTATGTTATGCAGGTACATGAATTGGATCTGCATAGTGTTGTAAACCAAAATTGCTTGTTTGTGATAATTCAGGATTTTTTACATGCCATTCAAATTCATCACGGAAATGACGAATCGCTGCAGCAACTGGCCATGAAGCCGCATCACCTAATGGACAAATAGTATTACCCTCAATTTTTCTTTGAATATCCCATAATAAATCAATGTCACTCATCTCTCCTTTTCCTGTTTCGATTTTTTGTAAAATCTTTTCCATCCAACCTGTTCCTTCACGACATGGTGAACATTGACCACAACTTTCATGACGATAGAATCTTGCTAAGGTGTATGTATTTTTTACGATACATTGATCCTCGTCTAAAACAATAAAACCACCAGAGCCCAACATGGATCCTGTTGCAAAACCACCATCACTTAAACTTTCATAGTTCATATAACGTGGCTCACCCTTTGCAGTAGTTAATAATAAGTTGGCAGGCAAAATAGGCACAGAAGATCCTCCAGGAATACATGCCTTTAATTTTTTACCGTCCTTTATTCCTCCGCAATATTCATCACTATAAATAAATTCTTCTACGGTAATGGTCATGTCAATTTCATACACACCAGGTTTATTAATATTACCACATGCTGAAATTAATTTAGTACCTGTTGATTTTCCAACACCAATTTTAGCATACTCCTCACCACCCATATTGATTATAGGAACGACTGCTGCTAAAGTTTCTACATTGTTTACCACTGTTGGTCGCATCCATAAACCTTGAATCGCTGGGAAAGGAGGTTTGATTCTTGGATTGCCTCTTTTACCTTCCAATGATTCAATCAAGGCCGTTTCCTCTCCACATATATATGCACCACCCCCACGCTGTACGTGAATGTTGCAATCAAATCCTGTTCCTAAAATATTTTTCCCTAACCAACCTGCTGCTTTTGCTTCTTCAATCGCTTCTTCTAAAATATTAGTGATCCAGGCATACTCTCCTCTGATATAAATGTATGTGTCGTTTGAACCCAATGCATAACTAGAAACAATTAAACCCTCAATTAATAAATGAGGTAAAAATTCCATCAAATATCTGTCCTTAAAAGTTCCAGGCTCTGACTCATCGGCATTGCAAACCAAGTGACGAGGCACTCCTTCAGGTTTTGCAATAAAACTCCATTTCATTCCAGTTGGGAAACCTGCACCACCTCTTCCTCTTAATCCACTTTTCTTAACCTCTTCCACAATGGCATCGGTCGTCATTTCTTTTAAAGCCTTTTCTACCGCACGGTATCCTCCTTCACGACGATACACTTCATAAGTTCTTATGCCCGGTACATTTGCTTTGTCTAATAATAATTTTACGCCCATTTTAATATATTTAATGTAGGTCTTATTAATTGTTTGATACTTGTACTCGGTACTCAGCAATAATGCTATCCACTTTTTCCTTAGTCAAATGTTCTTTATATATATTTCCTACCTGCATCATTGGTGCGTATCCACAAGCACCTAAACATTCTACTAATTTCAAAGTGAACATGCCATCCTTTGTTGTTTCACCTGGTTTAATATCCAATGTCTTTTTAATATATTCAATGATGTTATCAGAACCACTCACCATGCAAGGACCTGTTTGACAAACTTCAAAAACAAATTTGCCCACCGGTTTCAAATTATACATGCTGTAAAAAGTAGCCACCTCATAAACTTCAATAGGCTCGATATTCAATAAGCTAGCGACATAATCCATTGTCTCGGTTGATAACCAACCGCCAAAGCTATCTTGCGCTAAATGCAAAGCAGGAAGCAACGCACTTTTTTGTTTTCCTTCCGGATAACGTGCCACCAAGCGTTTAAACTCGGTCATTTGTGTATCATTAAAAGTAGTAGCCATATTCTAAACTTTCTTTTTTCTTTAATTCAATTCTAATTCCTTTTCACTTTTACGCTTCGCACACCCTACGCATTGTAATCACTATGCGTCTAACTCTCCTGCAATCAAATTCAAACTACTCATTGTTACCACCGCATCACTTAACATGCCACCCGTAATTAATTCAGGGTAAGCTTGATAATATATGAAGCAAGGACGACGGAAGTGCAAACGGAATGGAGTACGACCACCATCACTTATTAAATAAAATCCTAGCTCACCGTTTCCACCTTCCACAGGACTATAAATTTGACCCTTTGGTAAATTCACTTCACCCATAATAATTTTAAAGTGCCATATTAAAGCTTCCATATTATTATAGACATCCTCTTTTTTAGGAAGGTAATATTCAGGAACATCAGCATGGAAAATTTCAGCATCAGCGCCTTTAAAGGATTGTACTTTTTCGTAGGCTTGTCTTATAATGGAAATACTTTGCCACATCTCCGCATTACGAACTAAAAAACGATCATAGTTATCGCCCGTAGTTCCAACAGGTACTGTAAAATCAAGATCTTGATAACTACTATAAGGATTTGCTACACGCACATCGTAATCAACACCTGCAGCACGCAAATTTGGACCCGTAAATCCATAATTCATTGCACGCTCAGCACTAATACCTCCTGTACCTTGGGTACGCTCCATGAAAATTCTGTTACGTGTAAATAAGCTTTCAAACTCTTTCAACACTTTTGGATATTCATTTAAGAATTTCTCCAATTTAGTAAATGCTGTATTAGAAAAGTTTCTTTCGAAACCACCAATTCTACCAATATTCGTAGTTAATCTTGAACCACATACTTCTTCATAAATTTCATAGATCAACTCTCTGTATTGCATCACATATAAGAAACCAGTGTATGCTCCTGTATCCACACCCACGATAGAATTACAAATTAAATGATCTGAGATACGAGCCAATTCCATGATGATGATTCTTAAATAATCAACACGCTTTGGCGTTTCAATTTGTAAAAATCTTTCGCAAGTAATATGCCAACCCATATTATTGATAGGACTACTACAATAGTTTAATCTATCCGTAATGGGAGTGATTTGATATAAAGGTCTTCTTTCTGCTA
>JBDKFR010000154.1:0-2975 GCA_039798645.1 Bacteroidota bacterium | reverse complement strand
AACAAGACCCAATAACAGCAAAGGAACCGTAATTAAACGTAGGAATTTTCGCATAGTGTTCGGGTTTGATTTTTAAATTTTAATACAATCGTGTATCAATAATATAACAGTTTGTTAACTTATGCAAACCTTTGCGTCACTTTTTTTAAAAAATTTCAAACGTTTGTGTAAATAATACACTAATGAAAATTAGTTATTGTGTACATGATACACATTTTTTGTTCAACTAAATAAAAAAAGATTTAAACAAAGCGCCTAATTTTGATAAATCAATGAAAATTAACGAGAACGATAAAAAAAGCAGTTGGCAAATTCATCTTTTAGGTGATCATGCTATTTTATTTTCATTACAAGAAAAAATGGATGCTACAATTAATGCTGAAGTGCATGCATTCAATCATTTCATACAAAGCAAAAAAATAAAAGCGTTTAAAGATTTTATTCCCGCCTATCATAGTTTAACCATCGTGTATGATATTATTGAAATACAAAAATTAATTAAACATAATTTGATTGATTTTGCGCAAAATTTTATTGATGAGTTTAACCATTTTAAAAAAGAAAATAATGCTTATTCTTTAAAGAGTAAACATATCAAAGTACCTGTTTGTTATGATCTTTCTTTTGGAATTGATTTAGAAAAAATTTCTACTCAAAAAAATAAATCTACTCAAGAAATTATAGACGTTCATTGTTCAGGTGTTTATCAAGTTTTTTGTATAGGATTCATGCCAGGATTTGCCTACATGGGTAAAGTGGATGAAAGTATTCAAGTTGCAAGACATCCTAAACCAAGAGCTTTGGTTCATGCTGGAAGTGTTGGTATTGCTGGAGCACAAACAGGTATATATCCAAAAGACGCGCCAGGAGGATGGCAAATTATTGGTAGAACTCCTTTGCAAATATTTGATCCAATCAATTTAGCATTATTTGCACCCAATGATTCAGTTTCTTTTTATCCAATTTCTTTGGATGAATTTAATTCATTAAAAAAAGAGCCAAATCATGAGCATTAAAATAATTAAGAAAGGTATTGCAGATAGTGTGCAAAATGCAGGCAATTATGGTCATCAAGACTTGGGCATACAAGTGGGTGGATATATGGATTTTTTATCTGCACAATTAGCTAATAAAATTCTAGGAAATACTTTAGATAATACTGTTTACGAAATACATTTTCCTTCTAGTCATTTTGAATTTGATGAAGCCGTTTTTATTGCCATAACAGGTGCGAATTTTATACCTGTGCTGAATGAAAAAAGTATTCCAATGCATGCGCCAATCGAAATTAAAAAAGGAGATGTCTTGCAATTTCTGAAGCCCATGCAAGGTAGAATTACCTATATAGCCATCTCTAAAAATGGTCCAACAGAGAAAGTGAAGGAAGCTTTAATTGAGCAAGTAAAAACTTTATTATTCAAGCCCACTCCTCTTAGATTTATTCCTGGCCCAGCTTGGAATGATTTGACGGCAGCATCCATTCAGCATATTATGGAAACTACCTTTCATACCACGCTACAATCCAATAGAATGGGCTTTCAATTAGAAGGGCCAATGCTCCAAACCATAGAGCCAAAATCTTATTTATCTGTAGGTGTAACAAGAGGTACCATGCAATTATTACCGAATGGTCAAATCATTATTTTGATGGCAGACCATCAAACCATTGGCGGCTACCCCAATCTAGGTCAAATAATTTTGGTAGATTTACCTAGGCTAGCGCAAATGGTACATCAAATGCCAATACAATTTAGATTATGCAATCTATCCAATGCACATGAACAATATCAATTCATACAAACACAATTTACAAGTTGATTTAAATTGTGATATGGGTGAAGGCATGGATAACGAATCCGAAATAATGCCTTTTATTAGCAGTGCCAATATTGCATGTGGATTTCATGCAGGTAACGAATACACTATTAAAAAAACAATAGAAATTGCATTAGAACATGGCGTAGCGATTGGCGCACATCCTGGTTACGATGATCCAGAAAACTTTGGAAGAATTTCACAAATTATTTCGGTTTTAGATTTAGCAGAATTAATTAACGAACAAATTTATCTATTCGAAAAAATTGCTGAACCAATGGGTGCAAACATTCATCATGTTAAATTACATGGTGCTTTATATAATGACTGTGCAAAAGATCCAACTCTTAGTAAAATATTTGTTCAAACAGTACAAGCAATTTATCCCGACGTATATATTTATGGATTAAGCGAGAGTAATACTATTCAACAAGCTATTATACTTGGGCAACCCTATATGCAAGAAGTATTTGCAGATAGAACATACCAAAAAGATGGAAGTCTTACTCCCAGACATATGCATGGTGCTTTGATTGATGGCATTGACAATGCATGCGCACAAGCACTTGAATTAGTGTTGCATAAAAAAGTAAGAACAATGCAGGATCAAATTATTAAATTGCCTGCAGATACGATTTGTATTCATGGAGATGGCTATCATGCTATACCAATGGCCAAGGCTATTTGTACCACATTAAAAGAAAAAGGAATTGAAATCAAATATCCCCAGTAAAAATAATATTGGCATTAGTTTAGGCGCTGCATTTTTGATGGCTAACTCTTCTATAGGGCCAGGTTTTTTAACGCAAACATCATTTTACACAGAACAATTACTCACTAGTTTTGGATTTGTAATTATCATTTCTATTTTACTAGATTTTGGTGCACAAATTAATATATGGAGGGCCATAACACTTAGTGGAATGAGGGCACAAGAAATTGCCAATCAATTAATGCCAGGACTTGGCAGTATTTTGAGTTTATTGGTTGTTTTAGGCGGCTTTGCATTTAATATTGGCAATATTGCAGGTTGCGGATTGGCATTGAATATTTTAACCGGTATTTCTTTTGCAAAAGGTGCTATCATAAGTGGCATAGTAGCGATTACCATTTTTTGGTTACAAGAAGTTGGAAAAATGTTGGACCAATTAACTAAATTT
>JBDKFR010000153.1:0-3477 GCA_039798645.1 Bacteroidota bacterium | reverse complement strand
GGATATCTGTATTGAATAAGTCCCCTACACCCCAAAATTCTTTTGCATCACTATTGAAAATTTCCTTCCATTTTTTATTCCCAAATAAGTGAATTGGGAAATCATGCCTTGGGACTGGCGTCATATTTAACACAACAACTACGTCGTTTTTCCAATCTTTAGCCTTTCGTCTGAATGCGATAACACCCTCGGCTCGCTTATTCATTTCAACCCACTCAAAGCCACCTTTTTGATACTGTAGTTCAAATAAAGCAGGATGATTTCGATACAATGAATTTAACTGTTGAACACAAAATTTCATTCCTCCATGGCTTACATGACTTAACAAATCCCATTGTAGCTCGGTTGTATAATTCCACTCCTTAGTTGCAGCAAACTCATTACCCATAAATAATAATTTAGCTCCTGGATGGGTAAACATATAAGTATAAAGTAACCGAAGGTTTGCAAATTTTTGCCATTCGTCCCCAGGCATTTTATATAACATGGGGCTCTTGCCATGTACAACTTCATCATGACTTAAGGGTAGCATAAAATGCTCGTCGTAATAATACATCATGGAAAAGGAAAATTTGTCCTGAGATCCCGAACGCATGATAGGATCTAATTTAAAATAATCCAAAGTGTCATGCATCCAACCCATCATCCATTTCATACCAAATCCCAAACCGTCCATAAAAGTGGGCTGGCTAATTCCAGGCCAATCAGTTGCTTCTTCTGCAATAGTTTGAATAGCAGGAAAGTCTCTATACAATGTTTCATTTAAATCTTTTATAAATGCTATGGCTTCTATATTACCATTCCCTCCAAATTCATTTCTCTCCCACTCCCCTTCCTCCCTGCTATAATCTAGTTTTAGCATTGAACTTACTGCATCAACTCTTAACCCATCAATATGAAATTGATCACACCAGAACCTCGCACTACTAATTAAAAAGGATTTAACCTCCCCTCGTTTGTAATTAAATATATAGGAGTTCCAATCAGGGTGATACCCTTTTCGCATATCAGCATACTCATAGGTATTGGCACCATCAAACATAAATAAACCATGTGCATCATATGGAAAATGTGAAGGAACCCAATCTATAATAACCCCAATTTCTGCTTCATGAAATGCATTTACCAATGCAGCAAATTCCTGTGGATTACCAAAACGCGAAGTAGGTGCAAAAAAACCTACCCCTTGATATCCCCAACTTCCATCAAATGGATGTTCCATGATGGGCATAAACTCAACATGTGTAAAGCCCATCTCTTTTACATAAGGCACCAATAAGTCAATTAGTTGCAAATATGAATTGTAACTGTCTTCATTATTTTTATCTGGTCGCATCCAGCTTGCTAAATGGACTTCGTAAACTGAATATGGTTGATCGGTTCTATTGCACACCTTTCTTTTTTCCATCCATTTTTTATCCTTCCATTCATATTTTGTATCCCATGTAATAGAAGCTGTAAGAGGCCTTAATTCCCAATAATTTGCATAGGGGTCACCTTTATCTAATTTTGCCCCTTTGTATCCGTGAATATGATATTTATATACTTCCCCTTGATTAACATTGGGAATAAAACCTTCCCAAATTCCAGAACTATCTTGTCTTACTTTTAATAAATGCGTAGTGTTATCCCAATCATTAAAATTACCTACCACAAAAACAGCCGTAGCATTAGGCGCCCATACTGAAAAATAGGTACCATTGATTCCTAAAACTTCAATTTGCTTATTCCCGAAAAATTTATAAAGTGAGTAATGTGTGCCATTTTGAAAATTTGTAACGTCTTGATCCGTGAATAAAGAATAATTCCAAACAGACTGGCTAGTATCAACAAAATGTAATTCCTCGTATTTTGACATAATTATTTAGTTAGTTCGATTACCTGCATAGTCATTGCAGGAATTGTAAATGTTGATCCAATGGCGTTTCCGTTTTCAATATTTTTTCCACCCTTAAAGCCAACTGTTCGCTCTTGAAAATTAGAAAGAGATACTTTTCTTTCCATCGTATCCGTATTCATCACACACATTACAGTTTGGCTATTATCATACCTAAAATAAACATACAATCCATTATCAGGTAAATATTGCATGAAGGCTCCCGTTTTTAATGCAGATGAATTTTTTCTATAGTTTCCTAATAACTTAATGTAATTTAAAAAGCTTAATTCTTTTTCATTTAGCCCTTTTTCTGTAAATGCATTTTTTGTGTCCCCTTCCCATCCACCTGGAAAATCAAGACGTACCCATCCATCTGGATTAGAAATGCCTTTCATTAAAATTTCAGACCCGTAATATAATTGCGGGATACCTCGACAAGTGTACAACCAAGTATATGCCATTTTGGTTTTTGGAATACTTTCACCTAAAGAAGAATGTATCCTTGTCATATCATGATTATCCAAAAATATAACGTTGTTACTTGCTTTTTTATATAAAAAATCTTGCGCCAACGTGCTGTATAATTTTATGACTCCATTATTCCAATTATTGGATTCATTTAAAGCTGGAAGGATGCCTCCAAACAATAAACTAAAATCGGATGTTGCTATTAAATTGCTTTTAAACGGTGTATTTAAATTATTCTCAACAAAATAAGCTTGTGAAGAAACACCATCAACCCAGCATTCTCCAAAAGTAAAAATCTTAGGATACTCATCAAGTAATAACTTATTAATTCGATTCATTACTTCAACATTGCAATATTTATACGTATCTACTCTAAAGGCGTCAATGCCAAAAGTTTCAACTGACCATATTGCATTTTGAGTTAAATATTTTTCAACAAAAACATTTTCGTGATTCACGTCGGGCATTTCAGTTGTAAACCAACCATTAATCATTTTTTCTTCATCGGATTTAGAATGATATGGATCAAATAACACCTGTTCTCTGTAATGCGTTTGTGTATAGGCTGGCCACTGATGCAACCAATCCTTTGAAGGTGCGTCCTGAACTAAAAAATGAAATCTTCCAAAATGATTGTAAACAATATCCTGAACAAGCTTCATTCCTTTATGATGTAAACTATCACTCAAATTCAAATAGGCAATATCACCACCAAACCTTTTGTCGATTTTATAATTATTCGTAGCAGCATAACCATGTTCGGTTCTATCTGGCATATCATTTTCAACGACAGGCGTCATCCATAAGGTAGTAACTCCCAATTGTTGAAAATAATTTAAATGATTGGTGACACCTTGCAAATCTCCACCATGTCTTATAAATATAGAATCTCGATTTAACCCTTGATCCTTGAGACCTGGAATTTTGTCATTGCTAGGATCCCCATTGCTAAATCGATCCGGCATTAAAAAATAGACTAAATCACTTGTATTTAATCCTTGAGCAAAGGTTTTACCCAACCCCTTTCTTCTAGCTTTTAATGGCCAATTGGTATTAATTTTTTTACCAGCTGATTCGATTATAATATTAACATTACCTGGCTTTGCCGTTTCACTTATTACTAAATCAGC
>JBDKFR010000152.1:0-3086 GCA_039798645.1 Bacteroidota bacterium | reverse complement strand
ATTCCACTTTTAAAACTTTTTAAAAAGCGTGTAGGTTGGTTGGTCATTTTATTTATTGGTGAAATGCTTACGGCAACTGCCATGGGATATTTTCAGGATGAAATTGCCAAAGCCATTGTACTTGCCTTATTTGTACCACTTATTATTTCTAGTGGCGGTAATAGTGGATCACAAGCTTCTACCCTCATTATACAGGCCATGGCCGTTGGTGAAATTACGATAACCGATTGGTGGCGCGTGCTGCGTCGCGAAATAACAAGCGGCTTATTATTAGGAACCGTACTTGGTATTATAGGTTTTATTCGCGTAGGTGTTTGGCACTCTATCTTCCCCAATATTTATGGCGAGCACTGGATGATGATTGGATTTACAGTAGGATTTTCATTAATAGGCGTCGTACTATGGGGCACTTTATCCGGCTCCATGCTCCCTATCTTTTTAAAGCGCTTAGGATTTGACCCTGCTGTATCTTCGGCACCATTTGTTGCTACGATGGTTGACGTTACAGGGCTGATTATTTACTTCAGTTTCGCCTACTTATTTTTGCAAGGACTACTTTTATAAAGTATTAGAACTTAAGTCCTAGGCCAATTTGCAAAGAAGCCGTTTTCCAAATTTCCTGATTGTCAATGGCATTTATATTTTGTAATCCCGCCACGTATCTTCCATAAATTCTGAAGGAACTTAAATTTAATTGAGCACCCATCACTGCAGATAAATCTCCAGACTTAAATGCATTTTGCGCATTGTTCAATACATTTTTATCTTGACCAATTAATATACCATATTGAGGTCCTGCATTAAAGGTGATAAGCTTACCTAAATTAAGACGCACTAAAACAGGAATACTTAAATAGTTGAGCCTCGTGTAAGCGTTATCAATTAAAAATGCTTGGCTAAATCTAGTATTATATAAAGTAGAAAAACTAGAACGCTTGGTCATGGTTTGGCTAAACAATACTTCTGGTTGAATACCAATAAATTTATTAATATCAATTTCAGCAAAAGCACCTGCCATATAACCCATATCAAATACTTCACTAAAAGATTGACCGTTTACCTTATTTAAGTTAAGGCCACCTTTTACACCCAGTTTAAAACCACCTTGTGCAAATCCATGAAGCGAAAAGAAAACTACAAATCCAAGTAAAATCAATGTCTTTTTCATAATTGAAAATTTTATAGCAGTAAGTTCTGCTATTAAAAACGAAAAAAACTCCAACTAATTGTTAAATGACTAAACAATAACATATCTAAACAAACTCAATAACCGTAATTTCTGGGAGGATCCCTACCCTGCCCGGGTAGCCGATAAATCCATATCCCCTATTCACATATAACTTTTGATTTCCTTGCTCGTATAAACCCGCCCACTGCTTATACATCCATTGCACTGGACTCCATTTAAAATAAGGATTTTCGAGACCAAACTGCATACCATGGGTATGTCCAGAAAGCATCAAATCAATACTTGGATATTCAGCTAAAATTTGTGCGTCCCAGTGGCTAGGGTCGTGACTTAATAGAATTTTAAACGGAATATTTTCAGTGCCCGGATACGCCAAATCCATTTTGCCATACTTCGGAAACCTTGCTTTAGCACCCCAGTTTTCGATCCCTAGTAATGCAATTTTTTCAGATTTCTTTTCAAGCACCACATGTTCATTCATGAGTAAGCGCCAACCCATATTGGCATGTACTTTTTTGAGGGCTTCTAAATTATCAATTTTTGCTTGTGCAGAAGGCCATTGTACATAGTCGCCATAATCATGATTGCCGAGTGTAGAAAAAACACCGAGTGGTGCAGTTAAACGCCCAAAAGAATTTTGATACGGCTCCATTTCAGTGGCCCTGTCATTTACTAAATCGCCAGTAAAAACGATAATATCGGGTTGCTGTTTTAAAATTAAATCGATACCCTTATTAACCGCACGAATGTCCTGAAAACTTCCGCTATGAATATCACTAATATGCACCATGCGCATACCTTTAAATGCATCTGGTAAATTATTAAATTTCAATTTAATTTTTTTGACTTGGTAATTGTACTTATTACCAAATCCAAATAATAAAGTTCCAAATAAAGTACCGCCAAGTCCAAGGCCCAGCCAACTTAAAAAAGTAGATCTTGGAATACCCTGCCCTTCTGGTCCCATGTATTGTGCTCCTGATAATGGAAAAATTTTATTCATTAAAAGTAAAGCACCCCTTCGCACATCATCAGCAACAAAAAATAGTGACCCTATCAATTTTGCTAAAAAAAGACCAATCAAAATGGCAAATACATAATTTCTAAAGAGTTTAGATGTTTGTAAAAATTGCAGGTACGGAAAACTAAGCATGGCCGCAATTGTCAAAAAAGACACCCCCCAATAGGCAACATAAATGGCTTGACGGGCTTTATCTGACCCCTGTTGGCTTACTGTTTTTAAGGCCTGAAAAACGTATAAATCGAGTATGAAAATGATTAAAGCAATGATCCACCAGCTTGTTGCACTACGCATAGAATTGAGTTAAATGATTGGTTTTATGCCAAAAACCATGAATTAAAGGGCAAAATTACCCCTTTTTTAGCCGTTTTTAGGGTTTTTTGACAAGTGGCTATAGCTACAACAAAGTATGGATAAGATTGTTTCAAAAGATGTAGCTGAAAGCTTATTTTTGGCAACTTAGAAGCAATTAATATTATGGCGAGAATTATAGGCGTAGCCAATCAGAAAGGAGGCGTGGGTAAAACAACCACCGCTATTAACGTAGCAGCCAGTTTAGCGGTTTTAGAATTTAAAACCTTATTGGTAGATGCAGACCCGCAGGCAAATAGTACCACGGGGGTAGGATTTGATTTGCATAACATCACCAACAGTTTATACGACTGCATGGTTAACAATGCAACCGCAAACGATGTTATTTTAAAATCGGAAGTGCCCAATTTAGATTTAATTCCTTCACATATAGATTTAGTAGGTGCCGAAATTGAAATGATCAATTATCCGAACAGAGAAAATGTGATGAAAGGTATTTTAGACGCCGTTCGTGATAAGTATGATTTTATCATCATTGACTGTTCTCCTTCTCTCGGATTAATT
>JBDKFR010000151.1:0-12707 GCA_039798645.1 Bacteroidota bacterium | reverse complement strand
ATCCTATCTTTGCAAACGTATTTTTATACCAAACTTAAAAAAACCTTGAACATGAAAAAAGTATTCGCAATTTTCGCTATCGCTGCTTTAGCTGCTTGTGGTGGTGCTTCTACTGAGCCTGCTGCTGATTCAGCTGCTACAACTGTTGACACAGCTGCTGTTGCTGTTGACACTGCTGCTGCTGCTACAGATTCAACTGCTAAAGTTGATACTGCTGCTACAAAGTAATTAGAAGTATAAAAACTTCTTGCAAGAAGGTCCCTCCCATACGGAGGGATTTTTTTTGCCTATAAGAAATGAATTTTATAGATAGATGAACGAAATATAAATAAACTTGATTGTTTGGCACTAATATTGTCTATTGATAGATACCCAGTAGTATTTTTATGGGTTCAATGGCATATGCCAATTTGACTATTTTATAAATGAATAAGCGTGAATAAATTTTTATTAAAAGGAGAGGAAGAAAATGACTTGATTCCCATTTTTTCCTTCAATGAACAAGATATTGAGAATGAAGCTCCATTAGAAATAGACAGTTTGATTCCTATTTTGCCACTTAGGAATACTGTTTTATTTCCAGGCGTAGTGATACCTATAACAGTTGGAAGGGACAAAAGTATACAAGCAGTAAAGGCTGCTTATAATAAGGATAAATATATTGGGGTAGTTGCCCAAAAGGATGGGAATGTTGAAGATCCAACACCTGCTGATCTATGTCAAATTGGGACGGTTGCAAAAATCATGAAAATGATTAAAATGCAGGACGGAGGAACCACCATTATCATACAAGGTAAAAGTAGGTTTGAATTGGTGGAGATGAAAGAAGAAGATCCTTTTTTTAAAGCGGAGGTGAAAGTGTTAGTCGAAGAGAAAATGGGTATAGATGATCAGAATTTTCAAGCACACCTTTCAACTATTAAAGATTTAGCAACTCAAATC
Source organism: Bacteroidota bacterium (assembly GCA_039798645.1). Classification (GTDB taxonomy): domain Bacteria; phylum Bacteroidota; class Bacteroidia; order Chitinophagales; family Chitinophagaceae; genus Sediminibacterium. Next base: position 11,765 of record JBDKFR010000151.1, on the reverse strand, counting down.
ATTCAATTGTCTCCTAATTTTCCTTCGGAGGCAGCTCTTATTTTAAAAAACATCGAGAGTCCATTATTCTTAATCAATTTTGTGAGTTCAAATTTAAATGTTGAGCTACCAGAAAAGCAAGGTTTATTGGCTGAGCATAATATTACTTTAAAAGCAGAAAAGTTAATTCAGTTTTTACAGCAGGAATTACAATTTGTTGAGTTAAAAAATAAAGTTGCCAATAAAACTAGAACCGAAATTGATAAGCAACAAAGAGATTACTTTTTACAACAACAATTAAAAAGTATCAAGGAGGAATTAGGAGGTGATCCAAATGAACGTGAAGTTGCAGAAATGAAAAAAAAGGCCGACGGAAAAAAATGGCCTGAGGCTGCAAAAAAATTATTTCAAACTGGATTGGAAAAATTGGAGAGAATGCACCCAAGTACACCTGACTATTCGGTTGTATACAATCATCTGGATTTATTATTGGATTTGCCTTGGAATGAGTTTACTGATGACAATTATGACTTAAAAAATGCAAAGAAGGTTTTAGATGCGGATCATTATGGGATGGGAAAAATAAAAAACAGAATTCTCGAATATTTGGCAGTTTTAAAATTAAAAGGGGATATGAAAAGTCCAATTTTGTGTTTTTTAGGCCCTCCAGGTATTGGGAAAACTTCATTGGGTAAGTCTATTGCTCATGCCATTGGTAGAAAATATGTGAGGGTTAGTTTGGGTGGTCTGCATGATGAAAGTGAAATAAGAGGACATCGTAAAACATATATAGGTGCAATGCCGGGTAGAATTATTCAAAGTCTACGTAAAGTGAAAACATCAAATCCTGTCATGATTTTAGATGAGATTGATAAGATAGGCAGTGATCATAGAGGTGATCCTTCAAGCGCCTTATTGGAAGTATTGGATCCCGAACAAAATCATAGTTTTTATGATAATTACTTAGAATCAGAATATGATCTGAGTAAAACTTTATTTATCGCAACTGCTAACGACATTAGTCATATTCAACCAGCTTTGAGAGATAGGTTAGAGATCATTGATTTAAGTGGTTATGCTGTTGAGGAAAAAGTAGAAATTGCAAAAAGACATTTGTTTCCAAAACAAAAAGAAGCTCATGGTTTAGGCAAAGTGAATTTTAAAGTACAAGATAATGTATTGGAAAAAGTAATTGAGGATTATACAAGGGAGAGTGGGGTACGTGAATTAGATCGTCAATTGGCCTCTATCATGCGATATCAGGCTAAGGAACTTGCATATAAGCATAAGGTAAAACCTACCGTGAGTAAATCTGATTTACACAAAATATTAGGACAAGCTAGGTATAGTAATGAGATTTATAAAACGGTGAATATGCCGGGTGTTGCTGTTGGACTTGCTTGGACTTATGTTGGTGGAGATATTTTATTTATAGAAGTTTTGTTATCAGATGGTAAGGGTGAAATGAAGTTAACGGGTAACCTAGGGAATGTAATGAAAGAAAGCGCTTCAACCGCATTAACCTATTTGCAAGCAAATGCTAAAAAAAATGGTGTGGATCCAGCATTGTTTAATTCAAAATCTATTCACGTTCATGTGCCCGAAGGCGCTGTTCCAAAGGACGGTCCAAGTGCGGGCATTACGATGCTCACTGCTTTAACATCCGCTTTTACCGGTCGAAAAGTTAAACCCTATTTAGCAATGACAGGAGAAATTACTTTGCGTGGTCAAGTATTGCCTGTTGGTGGAATTAAAGAAAAGATTTTAGCTGCTAAACGAGCAGGTATGAAGGAGATTATATTGTGTTGGCAAAATGAAAAAGATGTTAACGAAATTGATCAAACCTTTATTAAAGGAGTACAATTTCATTATGTCAAAAACATGCAGCAAGTATTAGAACTGGCTTTAGTTTAATGATAATTTTTAATTTGATTTTTTGTCTTGAAACCCTAGCTTTGTTGAATGAGTAATTATATTCATTATACAAAAAAGCTAGGGTTAGTCATTTTATTAACTTTCACTATTAATGTATTGAATATTAAATTAGTTCATGCACAGACTACTGCAGGTAATGCCATTTATAATTTTTTATCTTTACCCTATAGTGCGAAAATCACATCTTTAGGAGGGGTTAATATAAGTTCATTGGGGGATGATGTTGGTTTGGCCATGTATAATCCATCACTGCTTAGTTCATCAATGGATAAAAATTTAGTGTTAAGTGTGAAGCCATTTTTTGCAGGCATACAGCAGTATGATTTCATGAATGTTAAGTATTGGGAAAAGAAAAAAATTACCTGGGCCACTGGGGTACATTATATGAATTATGGCAATATTAAAATGACGGACTTTGCTGGTAATGAAATAGGTACTATGCGTCCTTCAGATTATGCTGTTCAGTTTTCCATGGCGACTGATTATATTAAACACTTTAGTATTGGGGCAAGTATTAAGTTTGTACATTCCAATTATGGTTTATATAAGTCTAGCGGAATGGCTATGGATGTTGGCTTAAAATATCTATCTGAAAATCAACTAAATCAAGGAAGTATTTTAGTGAATAACATGGGGGTGCAATTCAATAATGGACATAGTCAACAAGAGTTGCCCTTTAATATTATTGTTGGTTTGTCTAAAAAGTTAGAAAATGCCCCTTTGCAATTTTCATTAACTGCGGATAGATTGTCGGTTTGGAATAATGTATATTATGATCCAATATATGCTCAAAATCAAGGGGAGGCTTCGCCCAATCGTTTACAAAATTTAATTAATCACTTAACCATTGGCGCGGAGTTGTCAATCGGAAAACAATTTGATTTTGATTTAGGGTATAATTTTTTAAGACGCTACGATTTGAATATACAAAATCAATCCAATGGGTTAAATGGTTTTGCAACAGGATTTGGTGTTAAATTGGAAAGAATGAATTTGCAATATGGAACTTCGTTCTTTCAACAAAATAGTTACCATCATCTTACAGTTGTTTATAAAACTAAAAAATAGACGTTACAGCCTTTGTTGCCTAATTCTTTTTTGGCGGTAAAATTGCTTTTGGTTTTTGCGCTTCCTTGTTAGCCTTGTCCGTTTGTTTTTTAGGAGCTTCTTTGCCTGGCGCTTGCTTTGGTGCAAGTTTTGATGCAGGTTTTGTCACTGCTTGTTGTTGTTGGCTTGCAGGTATTGCATAATCCGACTCCGCTGCTACCTCCTCAACATTATCTAATAAAGGGACTGATTTGTCATCGGCATTGGTGTCTTTTGATATAAAATTGACATCAAAGTCATTTAGTAAATTTGAAGGCTTCAAGAAGCTTGCATTTTGATCTAAATTACAAGCAGGGTCATTGGAAACTTTCTCCATAAAATAAGCCCAAATAGGTAAGGATGCGTGTGCGCCTTGACCAAAGTAATTGTCAGTGAAACGAATGTATCTATCATCACAACCAACCCATGCACCCGCCAAAATTTGTGGTGTATATCCCATAAACCATAAATCACTATTGTCGTTTGTAGTACCTGTTTTGCCGGCAATTGATTGTGCTTTTACATCATAGGAATACATTGATCTACCTGTTCCTTTGGTCATAACACCTTGCATCATGCTCACAACTGAATAGGCAGTTATTTCATCAATTACTTTTTTTCTTTTTGGAGAAAAACTCTCCAACACATTGCCATTTTTATCTTCAATTCTATTTATAAAGAAGGGCTGTGCGTTATAACCACCACCTGGGAACATTGTATAAGCTTGTACCATTTCAAATAATGATATTTCACAGGCTCCTAAAGCAATGGAGGGGTATGGTTGTATTTCAGCTTGTACATTACATTTTTTAAGGTACTCCACTAATTCTTTGGCAGCTTCATTTCCATTACTATTAATTTGTTTCATGATGTATGCCGATGCACAGTTTCTTGATTCGGCAAGTGCTTGCGCCATTGGCATGGATGCTCCGGTACATGTTTTAGGTGTATTAGGTACCATCCCATATCCATCAAACATCTGTTGTTGATCCTGAACAATAGTATTTGGGGTAAAACCTGATTTTTCAATAGCTAAAGAGTACAATAAGGGCTTCATCGTACTTCCAACCTGTCTTTTGGTGTTGCTATTAACGTGGTCGTATTTGAAAGTTTTAAAATCAACACCACCAACCCATGCTTTAACTTCTCCAGTAAATGGGTCAACAGCTAAAAAGCCTGTTTGAAGTATTTGCTTATGGTACTTTAAAGAATCGAGAGGCGTCATTGTAGTGTCTAAGAATCTATTTTTATTCCATGCAAAAACTCGCATTGGAACAATTTGATCAAATGTTTTTCTAATAGCTTCATCGCTAAGTTCTTCTCTTTTTAAATTTCTCCATCGGTCAGTTTGTTTAATGGCAAGTTCAACTTGATTATTAAAATCCTTCCAAATCTCACCAGACTTAAGTTTGGGTTGTTGATTAAATTCCTTTTGTAAATAAGCCATATGTCTTGCAACCGCTTCTTCCGCATAAAGCTGCATCCTCGGATTGATAGTAGTATAAATTTTTAACCCGTCCTTATATAAATTATAAGGGTCGCCATTACTTTTTTTATGTTCTTTACACCATTTTTTCATAAACTCACCAAGGTTCATTCTAAAATAGGGCCCAAGTCCATTATTTTCATCTAATTTTTTAAAGTTGGTTACGACCGGCAAGTTCTTTAACTGCTCTGCTTGATCAGTAGATATATATTTTTGACCAGCCATTCGGTTAATTACTAAATTTCTTCGTTCCAATGCTAATTTTGGATTTCTATTCGGATTATACTTTGTGGGGGCGTTAATCATACCAATCAATAAGGCAGCTTCTTCAATTGTTAGTCTGTCCGGTTCTTTTTGGAAAAAACTACGAGAAGCATTACTTACACCAAATAAGTTTTCACTAAATGGAACAGTATTTAAATATAATGTGATAATCTCTTGCTTGGTAAATTTGCGTTCCAATTTAACGGCAATGATACTTTCTTTTATTTTTTGAATTATTCTTAATAGTTTATTTCTGGTACCCCAATTATCAGTAAAAATATTCTTCGCAGTCTGCATGGTAATGGTAGAAGCGCCACCTTTACTACCTAAAAAGGTAATGGCTCTTAATAGGCCTTCTCCATCAATTCCATAGTGGTCGTAAAACCTTTTGTCCTCGGTAGCAACCAATGCTTGAATTAGATATGGACTAATGTCTCGATATTTAACACTTATTCTGTCCTCTAAATAATATTTACCCATAGGGGTGCCATCCTGAGCATATACCTGACTAGCTAATGACGCAGTTGGATTTTCAATATCATTTAAGTCTGGCATATCGCCAATCAATCCCCAGTTTAACATGAGTAAGAAAAGTACAAATACACCAATACTAATAAAATAGTATTTCCAAAAAATACGTACCCAGTTTTTTGATGGTTTTATCGCTTGGTTCACTGATTATAAATTATTATTTTAAAATATTGTTTAACATGAAAATTTTATATTTCTTAAAATCATCTATTGTCTTGATCTGAATAATATTTGATTTCCCGATGACAAAAATATCAAATTGCTTCTCGGTAATTATGGATATTAAATCTTTTTTCATTTTCGAATTGACAGTCATTAAATACTTTAACGAAGTACTCGTATTTTCATATGGTCCAATCCAAATAACATATGCATCATTTTCAATTTGGGATATCGTAGCGCCTGCTTTTTGTTTAGTATTTTCTATATTGATTATAGCTGTTATACTGTCTTTAATTCTATTTGTCGTAAATGCATTTATTTTATTTGCAACAATAGCTATGTAGTGTAACTCAGTGGTATCTTTTTTAAATAATGAGTTAGACGAAGGCTCATTTATTATTTCCAATTCTTTTACTGAAGTCGTATTTGTAATTGGAGCATCATCAATGACATCATTTGCGAAATTCTCATTGCCAACTTGCAAAGTACTCAAATAATTTTCAGTAGCCTTTCTGTTTTTGATATCATTTAATATATTTTTTGCTTTATCTCGAATTAAATCATTCTTATTTTTCAAAATAATTGAATCCAATATTAGTATTGCTTTTTCATCTTGCTTTTGTTGGGCATACATTTTAACTTTAACAAATTCAAATGGAGTTGACCATCTTGAGTTTCTCAAAGTTGCATTTGTAGTAGGCACTATTTTTTCTAAAGCTAACCAATCTCCAATTTGACTTAAGAAGTAAGCTTCTTTATATACATTTTCAACCTCTTTGTTTTTATTTGTTACTGCTGATTGAGCTTGTTTTTTTTGAATATAACTACCATTTGGATATTGCTTGGAAACTATATCAATAATGCTATCTGAAATCCTTTTTTTACCATCATGTAAATATTGACTGGCTAAATCTAATAGGGCACGTTCAGTGATAACTGGGTCGATATTTCGATTTATTATTTTTAAATAAATTTCATTCGCCTTATCGAAATCGTTCAACTTTAACAAAAAAGTTTGCGCTACGGTTAAAGCGGCAGTATTCCATTTTATTTGAGAGGCTTTTAATTCAGCTTGTGTTTGAATTAATTTAAGTTTACTTGTGTCAGTTTGCGATTTGGTATTTGAAAAATCTTGCTTAGCAGTATCAATAATAACATTTTGAGCAACCTGGTTTGTTATTTTGTTGACGATAGCTGTGCTGGTTTTTCTTCTCCACATGTCAACATTTGGTCTTTCGCCCCATTTTTGTATGAAATTTTGTTTCCCTTGTAAAATGGTATTTTTATTTTCGAAATAAAAATCAGCTCCTGTGTTTTTAGACGGAAGGTAAATAGTATTGTTATTTGTCGATGTAGTTAAATAGTTAAGATTATTAGCAACGCTTGTTTTATCCTTAAAAATATTGCTTAATGAGTTAGATTTTGTTTTTATGTTTTCATCCCATTTTTCAGCATATTCTTTTTGCGCATCAGATGGTAATGAATAAATGAATTGAAGGCTGTCCTCAAGTTGATATTTATCTATTTCAGAAGCAATGGTTGTTAGCCATTTCTTTCTCAGCATTATTTGTTCATACTGAGGGTTTGTCTTTAAAACATTATTTAGGCTATCATAGGCAATTTTAGCTAATCCAAATCGATCATTGTTGTAATTGATTTCACCAAGTAATTCAAAAGATTTTTGTTTTTGTTGTAGGTTAGTTAAATTATAATTTACGGATGTGATTAACCACTCATTTGCTTTTGGTATTTGTTTATATTGAATAGCTATTTTGGCCATTTCAAAATATATGATATCCTTAAATGGTTTGTATTTTTCTTTTTTAGTTATACGTTCTAAGTTTTTGGCTAATACTTGCCAATCACTATTTGCATTATTTGCTTGAATTCGAACCAGATTAATAATGGCATAAACCCCAATAATAGGGTTGGGTGAGTTATTACTTGCCTTGTTAAACCAATAGTATGCCTTATTGATATTATTTGCTTTCTGCCATAATTGCCCAATCAGAAAATACCATCTGCTTTTAGCATTGGCATCCATTGCATTTGGAATTGCTTCAATAAGGTTTATGGCTGCTTTTTCATACATTTCCATTAGATAGTATCCATATGCAAATTGCTCATGTAAAAATGGCTGTAAACGCTTGGGAAAATTTGCATCTGCTTTTAATAATTCCAATAAACTCATACCCTCATTTATTTGGTTTGATTCCAAATAGTTTCGGGCTTGCCAAATCATACTTTCATTTCTAACATTTACGTTTTCCCATATTCTATTGGTTTCCTTTGTAGCAATTGAAAATTTTCCATTTGAATTTCTAAGATTGCTTCCAATAGGTAAATCAATTTCGTCATCTTGATTATCAAATGAGTAATTGATGAACTGAAGTATACTTCCTGCAGTATCAAAATTCTTATGGTATAAATATGACTTTGCTAAAAGTAGGTAAGCGTCGTCGACCCAATTACTTCTTAAATCATGTAATACAATATTAGCATTACACCTATATATGATCGAATCTATACTGCTTTTTGAGATATTTGCTAAATCATAATCATAAAAACTCAGCAAATTGCTATAATCTTCTTCATACTGACTCCGTGCATCTTGAATAATTTCTTTTAATTCTTCTTCAGCATTAAATAAGTAATTGTATTGAGAAACTGTATTTTGATAAGCTCTTCGACCTAGGGTATATTTTTTATTTAATAAAATTTCGTAGGGGAGAGGTCTTTCTTCTTCCTGCGGAACAAATTTTTCAACGGTTTTGTTTAGTTTGTCATTTGCGGCTTGTTTTACAACATTTGCCTTATTTAGTATATCTCCTTTTACTTTTTTTTGGGTGGAATCTAGTATTGCATTTACTTTTTTTACAATTTTCAATTGATTCAAATTAAAAATACTACTTGACGTGTCTTGAGCCTGAAGATGCATTGGAAATATTATGATTAACATAATAATTCCATACCCTAGATGATAATATTTTGAATTTGGTTTTCTCGCAAACATAATATGACTAAAAACTCCTTAAAAGTACAATTTATATGCTTTATTTTGGCAAAAATTGCAATACCATCGTATCTTTAACAGGTATTTATCCCTATGCCAAATTTAGATATCAATAATACCTTTAAAAGGACCAGTAATACCTACCGATTAGTGGTCATGAATGATGATACCTACGACGAGGTTGCAGCGTTTAGATTTTCAAGAAAATCAGTATATATTGGCGTCAGTATTTGCTTTATTGTATTAGTTGGATTAACCATTGGTTTAATTGCTTTCACGCCACTCAAATATTATATTCCAGGTTATGGGTCTAAAGAAAGTAGAACTACTTTACAACTGCTTAAAATTAAAACGGATTCATTAGAACAATCAATGCATGATAAAGACATTTATTTAGAAAGTTTAAAAAAGGTTTTAAATACAAATACACCTCAACAATTGGATACGGTTCCCCTTCAAATTAGTGATGGTAAAAAAATAACAGATTAACTTTTTAAATTGAAGAATATTCCAACAAATGACAATAAAATTGTTTGGTCTAAATTCGCAGGTTTAGCATCACAATGGGCTGTTGCTATTTTTATTTTATTATTTTTTGGAAGGTACTTGGATGGCTTACGTTTAATTAAAGTAAAGACCCCCATTTTTATATGGTTACTTCCATTTGTTTTTATTATTTTTTCTTTAATTCGCATTGTAAAAGAAACGACTACTAAACCCAACAATCATAGACCCTGAGATTTCATAAAATTATCAATATGACCCGTAAGCAAATAATTCCTATACTTTTTTTATTCGTTTTTATAAACGCTTTATTATTGTTTGGTAACGCCTATTTTATGGAGGTTACTTTTTTGAAATACAAATTTATAATGGCGGTAAATTTAATGTTGTTTGCCATGTCCATTTTTAATTTCATTAGACTTAAAAAAATGGATGCTACTAATCCTCATGCTATGGTAAGATCTGTAATGGTGGGGACTTTATTGAAAATGCTGATATTTGCTGGCGCTGCTCTGGCATATGCAACCAAAACTAAAATACCAGTGGGTATGCCAACATTACTTGTAAGTATGGCATTATATTTAATATATACTTGGCTTGAAATTCGATGGACACAAATTAATCCTAATTCAAAATAATTGAATGGCAAAAGTTGAACATCCATTAGGGGCGTTAAGACACTATTTGCCGGATGGCGCATTTGAGCCAGTAGTTCATTTAATTAATTTATATAAAGTGCATTTAACGGTTACCAAAGCTCGTAAATCGGTATTGGGCGATTATCGACATGCAGGGATGGGATCTAACCATAAAATTTCGGTAAATGGGAATTTAAACAAGTATGAATTTTTAATCACGCTTTTGCATGAACTAGCACATTTACTATGTTTCGAACAATTCAAAAATAGGGTAGACGCACATGGAAAGGAATGGAAAAATATATACAGCACTTTGTTAGCGGAGTTTATACAACTTGAAATTTTTCCTACTGATATTAAAAAAAGTCTGCAAAAAACACTTCTTAATCCTGCAGCTACTGCTAATGGTGAAACGGCGCTGTTATTGGTTTTACGCAAATACAATGAGGTGAAAATGGAAGGACTTTCATTTGTAGCCCATTTACCTGAAGGCACTTTGTTTGAATCTTTAAAGGGGCGTATTTTTCGTCGTGGAAAAAAAAGACGTATTCGTATTGAGTGTGTTGAAGTAGCCACAGGGCAGTTGTATTCATTTAGTGCACTTACTGAAGTGAAAGTGATCCAAGGTTAACTCCTTTGAAAAGAAACAAAAAGACCTCGAATTTCGAGGCCTTTTTTAAAATCATATGTTGGTAATTTAAAGCCCTTCAAATTTTAATTTAGGGCTGAAAAATTAAAAAAATAGCTAACGTTAAACGTTAGCTATTTTAAAATACATTAGAGGATAATTTAAAGCCCGTCAAATTTTAATTTAGGGCTGAAAAATTATTAAGCTACGGCTTGCTTCACTAAATCAGCTGCTTCGCTTAATAAGATAGCAGATTGTACTTTCAATCCACTTTCATCAATTAATTTCTTTGCTTCCACTGCATTGGTTCCTTGTAAACGAACAATGATAGGGATATTAATATTGCCTAATTTGTTGAAAGCTTCAATTACACCAGCAGCAACACGATCACAACGAACGATACCGCCAAAAATGTTAATTAAAATAGCTTTTACATTAGGGTCTTTCATGATAATTCTAAATCCTGCTTCAACTGTTTGAGCATTTGCAGTACCACCCACGTCTAAGAAGTTTGCTGGTTCACCACCACTTAACTTAATCATGTCCATTGTTGCCATGGCTAAACCTGCACCATTTACCATACAACCTACGTTACCGTCTAACTTTACAAAATTCAAGTTAAACTCACCCGCTTCAACTTCAGTAGGATCTTCTTCAGTTACATCACGCATTGCTAATAAATCAGGATGACGCATTAAAGCGTTATCATCTAAATTCATTTTACAATCAACTGCTATGATTTTATCGTCAGATGTTTTGAATAATGGATTGATTTCAAGCATTGCACAGTCTAATCCAACATATGCATTGTATAAATTTGTTACAAATTTTACGCAGTTCTTTAATGCATCACCACTTAATCCTAAGTTGAAAGCAATTTTTCTTGCTTGGAATCCTTGTAATCCACCACCTGGGTGAACCCATTCTTTATATATTTTTTCTGGTGTATCATGTGCAACGTCTTCAATGTTCATACCACCTTCGGTAGAATACATGATAACGTTCATTCCTTTTGTACGATCTAATAAGATGGATAAGTAAAACTCTTTAGTAGGTTGAGGACCATCGTAATAAACGTCTTGAGCGACTAAAATTTGGTTAACTACTTTTCCAGCAGCACCTGTTTGAATGGTAACTAAAGTACCACCTAGAATATTTTTTGCAAATTTTTCAATGTCTTCAGCTGACTTACCAACTGCTACACCACGTTGTTCAGTACCAACGATAGACCCTTTTCCACGTCCACCTGCATGAATTTGTGCTTTTACAACCGCGAATTTATTGTTGGTATCAGCAGCAATTTTTTTGTAGGCAGCTACTGCGTCTTCTACATTTTTTACGGCTACCCCTTCTTGAACTGGGACATTGTACTTTTTAAGTAACTCTTTTGCTTGATATTCGTGCAGATTCATGTTGGTGAAATTTTGGCGAAGATAATAGATAAATGGCATATTTGAAGCCAAAAATTGAACTTAAAAAAGGGATAAAAATATATTTTGTTGTTTAAACATTGATTTGTAATTTTGGAGTCTATAGAAA
>JBDKFR010000150.1:0-2829 GCA_039798645.1 Bacteroidota bacterium | reverse complement strand
TACTCGCATTTGCAGCTGTAACGGTACCCTCCTTACTAAAAGCAGGATTTAATTGTGCCACTTTATCAAACTTAACATTAAAAGGTTCTTCATCTTTTGAAATGACCAATGGTTCACCTTTACGTTGAGGAATAGATACTGGAATTATTTCATTTTCAAATAGTCCTTTTTCAATCGCTGATTGTGATTTTTGATAACTAGTAACTGCAAAATTATCCTGATCTGCTCTCGTTATATTATTTTCTTTCGCACATAAATCTGCAAAATTACCCATTGCAACTTGATCATACACATCCACTAACCCATCTTTCGCTAAACCATCTTGCATCGTGATATCACCATATTTATTACCCCATCTTTGTGTTGTATTATAAAAAGGGACATTACTCATGCTTTCCATTCCGCCTGCAATCACAATATCAGCATCTCCTAGTAAAATATTTTGAGTAGCTATTGCAATAGCTTTCATGCCACTAGCACATACTTTGTTTACCGTAGTTGCGATCACTTTATCGGGAAGACCAGCAACTTTACTTGCCTGTCTTGCTGGTGCTTGTCCAAGTCCCGCTTGAATTACGGAACCCATAATTACTTCATCAATTAAAGCAGGATCAATGTTTGCTTTTTCAATAGCACCTTTTATGGCAATGGCCCCAAGTGCAGTTGCTGATAATGATTTCAAACAACCTCCAAATGACCCAATGGGTGTTCTCACTGCTGATACAATAAATACTTCCTTTGCCATAGTTTTAAATTATCAGTTGAAAAATACAAAAATGCTGATTATTAATGATTAAGCCTTATGCTAATCTCCGGTTTCAATTTCACTTTTATTTCCTGAATTTTCACTGGTTCCTTCTACTAATCTAATGCCACCATCTTCAATGGTGATTAATTTTGACTTATATAAAATACCTACATTCATTTTGAAGGCCTTTTTACTCATTGCAAAAAAAGCATAAATGTCTTCAGGACTTGACTTATCATGATAAGGCAAAAATCCTTTATGCAATTTTAATAATTTAATAATGGTTTGTTGATCGCCGTCTAATTTCTCAACACCTTGTTTGCCAATACCTATATCTAATTTATTATCCTCTCTAATTTTTTTTACAAAAGCTTCATCAATAAACTGGCCAATATGCAAATGTGTAAAAACTTCATTTTTATAAACTAACCCTTGGTGAACCCCATTCACAATTACAACATAACCGATTTCTGATTCACGATAAACTTGTACTTTAACTTTCTCCCCTTCTTTTACGGTTAAGAAATCATTGCTAATTTGGTTATCAATTTTCTCAGTAGCAGCTACCCTTCCTGTTTGCTTGTCAATATATAGTTTCACCAAATACTTTCCTCCTAGACGCATGGTTGAAAGTTGTTGTGAAACAGGTACGAAAACATCTTTCATCAATCCCCAATCCATAAACGCACCTTGACGGGTAATTTCTACTACTTTTAAAGCAGCAATATCGCCCACCACGGCAAATGGTTCCTGGGTTGTAGCAATTAAACGGTTATCCGAATCATGATAAACAAATACACTGATAGTGTCACCTACCTGTAAACCAGAAGGTACAAATCGTTTAGGTAATAAGATGCCCTCACCACCATCATCCATATAGAATCCAAAATCAACCTTTCGGTCTACGCGCATCAGATTAAATTGACCTACATTAATGGTTGACATGGTTTTTTGATTTTTGGTTATTTAAACCTTTATAATTAATTAGAACAATTCTGGTTGTTCGTCGTTTGGATCTTTGATGACTACTTTAGTTTCCCATTCCATTTCAATTGTTTTGTTAAAATCAACCAATTTGGTACCTACCGCTTTCCATCCCATAATATCTACCATTTTACTCACTTTGAATTTTGCCTTTCTAATTTGAGCACCTCTACCCGTATTTACTACAAGAATTGGTTCAATGGCAGTTGAAACAGCGATTAAATAATTACCATCACCTTCTTTAATACATGAGAATGGTGAACGTAAGGTAGTGGTTTCAATTTTAAAACGCTTAATGTTAAACTGAAGCTTATCCTTGTCTAAATAAACAGCAGTAACAATTTTATCAGGATTGAATTTCTCAATTGACAATACTTTTTCTGGATCAAAACGTTGTGACTGTTCTGTATCGGTTACCTCGTAATATCCATCTTTGGTGAATACCAACAATTTCTCGTCTTCAAAAGTACCTAAATACAACCCTTTCTCTTCACTATTTAATCGGCCAAACTTATCATCAAACCAAAGTTTACGTCCAACCAAAGTACTTTTGCCAGCTTCTTTTAAACGAACCGTTTTGATAGGATATTTCGTAACCTGATTTCCAACGCTACTTCGTCCTTTCACTTCCAATGTTTCAAAATAAAAATCAAATTCCTTAATTCTTGCCGTACAGTTTGGACTCAAAATTATTTTCACAGACTCCGCTTCACCATTCGCATTAATTGACATATAATGCACTTTGGATTTTTCTGCGCTCTTGGCTAATGGATATTCCTTATCACGGGTTATACCTGTTACGTTAAAACGTTTAGCATAACTAATACCACTAGCTCCATCAACATAAACCATGTTATAAGTTGTTCGCTCATCATTCTTTTGGAAAACAGCAGCATGAATAATATCCTTACCAATGAATACTTTATCTGAAACCTTTACCACTTTCATGATACCCGATTTAGTAATTGCGATGATATCATCATAATCAGTACAATCACATAAAAACTCGTCTTTTTTCAAACTAGTACCTATAAAGCCTTCCGCTTTGTTAATATATAACTTCGTATTGGCAATAGCTACCTGTTTAACTTGTATGG
>JBDKFR010000149.1:0-8271 GCA_039798645.1 Bacteroidota bacterium | reverse complement strand
CACCCGCTGCTTTAATTAAAGATGGTAATGTTTTTTTAACCAAAGCAGGATCATTATAAGTAACTAATGTTTTGGTTTCAATATTTACATCAGCAGTGGCACCTGAACTTGCAGCAATTGTTTTTACGGTATGCTTAATACGCTCATGTACTTCTTTCTGCATATCACTATCTAAGGTTCTAATAGTACCTGTCATATCAGCTGTTTCAGGAATAATGTTAGAACGAACACCTGCATTAATGGTACCCACAGTAATTACTAAAGGCGCAGTGGTTAAATCCATTTGACGACTTACAATATGTTGTAAACCTTCAATAATTTGAGCTGAGGCTGCAATTGGGTCAACGCCACCCCAAGGTTGTGATCCATGACTACCTTTACCATTTACTTTAATGGTAAACCAGTCTGATGAAGCCATAAATGCACCAGATTTATACTTTAAGGTACCAACTGGTGTTTGTGATGAAATATGTATTCCGTATACTGCTTCTACTTTTGGATTATCTAATGCACCTTCTTTAATCATTAAAGGAGCACCACCTTCTTCCGTACCAGGAGTTCCTTCCTCAGCTGGTTGAAATAAAAACACAACAGTACCTGGCATATCCTTTTGCATTGCACTTAAAACTTTAGCGGTTGCCATTAACATGGCAGTATGAGAATCATGACCACAAGCATGACTTACACTTACTTTTTGACCGTTAAATTCAGTTGTAACTTTCGATGCAAATGGGACAGGAGTACGTTCAAAAACAGGTAGTGCATCGATATCAGCTCGTAACGCAACTACAGGACCTGGTTTGCCACCTTTTAAAACAGCAACAACACCTGTTTTAGCAACTGGGTATCGTACTTCAACATTCGGTAATGTTTTTAAAAATTCAGCGATATATTTTCCGGTGTTTACTTCTCTATTTGAAAGTTCAGGGAATTCATGGAAATGTCTTCTCCAACTAATTAATTGTGGTTCTACTTCTTTTAATAAAGAAGCATAATTTTTTGGAAGTTCTTGAGCAGTCATTGAAGTGGAACTGAATGCCACGATAGCAAGTAGTAGTAATTTACGCATTGATTGTTATTTAGGATATTTGATGATATTTATTTTACGGATGTTTTATGATAATATTTTTTGTAATTATTTATGGGAATATTTATATTGACTCAGCGTGTAAATGTTTTCTGTAACTGTTTATGTATTTTTATTAAAGTTTATGTATTTGTTAATAAAGGTTAAGATTTAAGCTTGATATTCCCCATATACTGATCTAAGTGTATCAGCTATTTCACCCAATGTGCAATAGTTTTCAACTGCATCAATGACAACAGGCATTAAATTATCAGTTCCTTTAGCTGCTTGTTTTATGGCCATCAAACAGCTATCAACTTTGTCTTGATTCCTTGTTTCTTTTATTTTATTTAGTTTGTTTATTTGATCCTTTCTAATACTTTCGTCAATTTTTAAAAGCGGGATTGGATTTTTAATTTCAGAAATAAATTTGTTGACTCCTACAATTATTTTTTCCCCTGATTCTATATTTTTTTGGTAAGCATAAGCACTGTCTGCAATTTTATTTTGCATAAAACCATTTTCAATTGCCATAACACTACCACCCATTTGATCAATTTGTTGGATAAGTTTATTAGCTTCAGTTTCAATTTGGTTCGTCAAGTTTTCAACAAAATAACTTCCCGCTAATGGGTCGACTGTGTCGGTTACGCCACTTTCAAAAGCTACAATTTGCTGTGTTCTTAAAGCAATACTAGCAGCTTCTTCGGTTGGTAAACCAAGTGCTTCATCAAAACCATTTGTATGTAAGCTTTGTGTACCGCCAAGAACAGCCGATAATGTTTGGATGGTAACCCTGCTAATATTATTATGCGGTTGTTGTGCAGTTAAAGTTGCACCTCCAGTTTGCGTATGAAAACGTAACATTAAAGCTTTTTCATCGGTAGCACCCAACTCTTTCATTATTTCTGCCCACATTTTTCGGGCAGCCCTAAATTTGGCAACTTCTTCAAATAAATTATTGTGTGCATTAAAAAAGAAGGAGAGACGCTTTCCAAAAACATTAATGTCTAATCCTTTTTCAATAGCTGCCTTTACATAAGCTTTACCATTGCTTAAAGTAAAAGCTACCTCTTGCACAGCAGTACTTCCTGCTTCTCTAATATGATAACCAGAAATACTAATGCTATTCCATTTAGGCAGGTTGGTGCCACACCATTCAAAAATATCAGTTATGATACGCATGGAATGCTTAGGAGGATAGATATAGGTTCCTCTTGCAGCGTACTCTTTTAAAATGTCATTTTGGATCGTACCTGTTAATTGCTTTATATCAATTCCTCTTTTTTTAGCTAATGCTACGTATAAAGCAAGTAAAATAAAACTTGTAGAATTAATGGTCATCGATGTACTAATCTTATCTAATGGTATGTCATTAAATAAGGTTTCCATATCGGCAAGCGTGCATATTGAAACACCCACTTTACCTACCTCTCCATCCGATAAACTATGATCTGGGTCATAGCCAATTTGTGTCGGTAAATCAAAAGCAACACTTAATCCCATAACACCTTGAGAAAGTAAAAAATGATAACGTTTATTGCTTTCTTCTGCTGTAGAAAATCCTGCATACTGTCTCATTGTCCATAACTTTCCACGGTACATATCAGCTTGTACTCCTCTAGTATAAGGAAAGCTTCCAGGTTGAAGTTCGCCGTTTAAGTTATTTGGTAAATCAGACGCGGTATATACTTTTTTGATAGGTATACCGCTGTCTGTCTTTTTCACTTGTTCTTGCATAGTTCAATTTACGAAAAATATACAATTCGCTATCCTGTTAATTTTCCTATTTTCGATATTTAAGTACGATATCATATCCCATACTTGTTGTAATTTTGTAATTCAAATTATTTTATGGCAACTGAGACATTATTAAAAACCCCGGTTAACTTCACGGAAAGTGCAGTAGCTGAATTAACTAGATTAATGAGTGAGCCTGATTTTGATCAACAACAAAAATTGAGAGTAGGTGTAAAAGGTGGTGGATGTTCTGGAATGACCTATGTTTTGGGTTTTGATGTACCTAAAGAAGGGGATTTACAGTTCGTTTTTGAGGGTATCCCTTGTTGTATGGAACCTGCACACCAAATATACTTATACGGTATGAATATTGATTGGCAAGGAGGCTTAAACAGTCGTGGATTTACCTTTAACAATCCAAATGCTTCAAGCACCTGTGGTTGTGGTACCAGCTTTGCAGTGTAATAATATGCCCCTTAATAAATTTTAAGGGCTTTACTTTTATCTAAAGATTTTTATAATAAAAAGGCCTCACTTATTTGTGAGGCCTTTTTTATGTATAATCAGTTTAAGGATTATTTCTTTTTATTTTCTGAACGTCCTAATGGTTTGTTTTTTGCAAAATCAACCAATACTGGTGCTGCTACGAAAATAGAAGAGTAAGTACCAGTAATGATACCAATTAACATTGCAAAAGCAAATCCTCTAGTTACTTCACCACCAAAGATGAATAAAATTAAGATTACAATGAATACAGTTAATGAAGTCATTACAGTACGACTTAATGTTTCGTTAATCGCACGGTTAATGATACTTGCATTATCTGATCCCTTCATTAAATTTGAATCCTCACGAATACGGTCATAAACAATTACGGTATCATTCATTGAGAAACCAATAACGGTTAATACAGCAGCAATAAAATGCTGGTCAATTTCTAATGGGAATGGTACTACTTTTCTTAAGAAACTAAATACGATCAATGTTACAAATACGTCGTGTAACAATGAGAAAATTGTTCCTAAAGAATATCTCCAGTCACGGAAACGAATAAAGATGTATAAACAAATTGCAATCAAAGCAAAGATGGTTGCTTTAGTAGCGCCAGCTTTTAAGTCATCAGAAATGGTTGGTAATACCGTTTGAGAACTTTGTTTGTATTGTGTATCAAACTCCTTGTAAGTAGTTCCAGCTGGTAATTGTTTTTCTAAACCTTTGAATAATAAGTTTTCAACTTCATTATCAATATTATTACCTTGCTCTTTAATTTTATAAGAAGTAGTAATGTTTATTTGATTTTTAGTATCCACCGTTTTAATGATCGGTGCTTCACCAAATACTTTCTTTAAGTCCTCGCGAACTGTTTCAACATTTACTGCATTTTTGAATTTCACAGTATAACTTCTACCACCAGCAAATTCAACTCCTTGGTCAAATCCGTTGAAGAAGGAAGCAATACCCATTACTAATACCACAGCTGATAATACATAAGCATACTTTCTGAATTCAATAAATTTGAATGTAGCGTGCTTGAAAACAGATTTTGAAACTTTTGTAAAATATTCAAAGTGTCTATTTTTACTTGTGTAAATATCTGTGATTAAACGTGAAACTAAAATACCACAGAATAAGGATAATAAAATACCAATAATTTGTGTTGTAGCAAATCCAAGTACTGGACCTAATCCAAAGTAAGCTAAAATACAAGCAGTTAAAAGGGTAGTAACGTGTGCATCCAACACTGGAGACATTGAACGCTTGTAACCATCAGAAACCGCCATTTGATAGCTTTTACCTTTCGTTAATTCCTCTTTAATTCTTTCAAATATAATTACGTTGGTATCCACGGCCATACCTACTGTCAATACTAAACCTGCAATACCTGGCGCTGTTAAAGTGAAACCTAATGCACTTAAAATACCAATAGTGAAAAGTAAGTTTAATACTAATGCAATATTAGCAACCCATCCACCCGTATTAAAGTAAACAAGCATTAAAGCGAAAATTACTAAGAATGCAAGTCCGAATGACATTAAACCACCTTGAATAGATGCTTTACCTAAAGTTGGACCAACTTGTTGTTCTTGAACAATTTTAGCAGGAGCAGGTAATTTACCGCTTTCTAATATTTCAGCTAAATCTTGTGCAGTTTTTAAAGTATAGTTACCAGAGATTGATGAATTACCAGTTGTAATTGCATCGTTCACATTAGGTGCAGAATAAACAATATTATCAAGTACAATTGCTAATGGCTTACCAATGTTTTTAGAAGTCATTTTTGCCCAGATAGTAGTACCCACTTTGTCCATGTTCATTTTGATCGCAACTTTTCCGCGCTCATCAAAATCCTGTGCAGCATTAGCAACATGGTCACCTTCTAATTCAGCTTGACCGTTATCTAATGTTTTGATTGCATATATTGGTAAAACTTCTTTTGCTTTTGCATCTTCAGATTCAACCTTACCATACATGAATACTAAATTAGATGGGAACTTTGATTTCACTTCAGGAAGTGCCAACCAAGCATTTAATTTAGCAGTATCTTTTTTCAAAGTGTAACCAACTTCGCCAGGAAAAATGTTTTGACCATTTTTACCTTGATATGGTTGTGTGAATTGAACAATTTTTAATAATGGATTCTTATTAGGGTTCAATTTAGAAGTATCCAATTTAGCAATTGCATTACTATCTGTAATACCAGCTAAGCTTGCTTCAATCGCTTTGTCAGCTGCAGTAATTGCATTTACAACGTCACGATTTTCTAAAGTATATACTTCAAAAAATTGCAAATTCGCAGTTGACTGTAAATAAGAACGAACTCTTTCCTTATCTGTAATACCAGCCAATTCAATACTGATAATTCCTTTTGTTGGATCAGGATTAATATTAGGAGAAGCAAGACCGAATTTATCGATACGTGTTCTTAAAATTTTATAAGTGTTGTTGAAAGCAATCGTTGATTGATCTCTTAAATAAGCAGCAACCACATCGTCAGATGCGTCAATTTTTAATTTCCCGTTGCTTCTAGTTGCGAAAAGAGGGGCTAATTTACCAGTTGGGTTTACCAATTTGTATTCCTCTCTAAATAAAGAAATTAAATCAGCACGGCTGTTTGCCTTTTTAACAACAGCGTTACTTAAAGCGGTATTAAAGGAAGGATCCTTTGTATAGTTTGCCAATGATTTGATTAAGCCGTCTAAGCCGACTTCCATTGTAACACTCATACCTCCTTGTAAATCAAGGCCTAGCATCAATTCTTTTCCTTTAGCTTCACCATAAGTTGTTAGGCCAAAAGCTAATTTGGAGTCTTTTGTACTATCTAATAATCGCTTGTAATATGATTTTTGCAAATCACTAATACTGTCGTTATAAAGTAATTGTTCTTCCTTGTTGGAAGGGTATACTTGTTCAGCTTTTGGGAATTGTTTTACCCAAGATGATGCTTTAGCATCCATTGATTTTTCATGACTACGAACAATCCATGTAAAAGACAATTGGTAGATACAAATTAAAATAAGCGCAATCGCAAAAAAGCGAACTAATCCTTTTAGTTGCATAATAGTTTGGTTAACTGATTTTTAGTCGGCAAATATAATGGAAAGGAGGGAAAAATTAGGCCAAAAAGGCATTATTTTACAGCCGAAAGTTTGATTTCAAAATACAAGGGTGAATTACCCGGAATTGACCCAGCTCCACTTGATCCATAGCCTAATGATGAAGGAATTAAAACCTTAATTTCTCCACCCACACCAATTTTAGGTACAGCTATGACCCAACCTTGAATTAATTGATTTAATGGATAGGTAATGGTGCCGGCATCAAATTGAGTTCCATTCATCAATAAACCTTTATAAGTCACTGTAATTGTGTTAGTTGCGGTCGGTTTGGTTGAATTTCCTGGGGTTATTATTTCATATAGAATTCCACTAGGGTCTGTCGTATAGTTAATAGAATTCGACTTCGCAAAACTGATCATTTGTTCTTGTTCGCTAGCGCCAGATTTACTACAACTTGAAAAGGCAGAAATGCCTAAAATAATAGAAAAAATGGCTAAAATTGAAGAAATTATTGCTTTTTTGGGGCTTTTTGAGCTAAAATTGATCATTTTTTTGATTTTATATGTTTTAATTCTTGGTATCGTTGTTCGTTCATTTCTGAAGTAAATTGTTGGTAGAACCATCCAAATCCGATGGATATGACAAGTATTGAAATGATGATCCAAATTTCATTGCCTCGACTGTTTACTTGCATATTGGCTCTTTCATACCAGTCAAATTCAGTAATAAGTAAAACCAAAACACCTAAGCTTAAACCAACGCTTAAACCTCTTAAAAAGGGGCGTCGTTTATATTGGGGTTGTAATCTTTCTTTTTCCCATTGGGCATAGAATTTTTCTTCTTCAGGGCTTATCATAATGCAAATTTATGCAATCATCAGTATAATGTAAGCTGCATATTGTATTTTTAATTTTTAACCAACGATTGAAAATTATGAAAAGCATTATGCAAAAATGGGGCATCACCATTTACATTTTAATTTTATCAGCCCATCTATATGCGCAAATTTTAGGGAATGATTTTTCAACCTTACAATTTGTCACCAAAATTTTATTGTTACCAACTTTGATGGTGTTTTTAGCGGTACAAAATTATGTTGAAAATTCACCCAAAGGAAAATGGTTTGTTATGTTGGCCATGTTGGGTTCCTTTTTAGGGGATTTGTTGCTAAGCTATGAAAACTTATTCATTATAGGGATGGTGGCTTTTATGACAACTCATGTTTTTAATATTTTTATGTTTAATTCAATTCATAAAATCAGTGAACCCAAGTCGAAGAAATTTTTAGTGTTCACAATTGTTTTGATTGCATTTTGCGTAGTCATTTATTTATTACTTCAAAAAGCAATGGGGACTTTAATTTATCCTATTCTAGTATACATGGCATTGATATGTAGTGCTGCATTAATGGCTATTCATGCGGGTGGAAATACAGAAGGAGCTATGATTTCAAAATTATTTTGGTTCCCCGGTATGTTGTTTTTTATAAGTTCTGATGCGGTATTAGCTTTTAATAAGTTTGACTGGTCAATTCATCATCCTATAAAAAATATTGGTTTGGTGACGATGCTTACTTACGGTATGGCTCAATTACTTTTAGCAAAAGGATATCAATTATATTTTACAAAGAAGTAACAAGACGAATTGATTTTTTGCATCAATGATTTTAGGACAAGGTATAAATAAAAAACCACAGCAATTGCTGTGGTTTTTTTTATGTTCACACCATTTAATGGTGCATAATTTTAGTAACCCATGCCACCCATGTCAGGAGCATGTCCACCTGCTTGAGGAGCAGCAGGAGCTGGCTTGTCAGCAATTACACATTCAGTTGTTAACAACATAGATGCAATTGAAGCAGCATTTTCTAAAGCAACTCTTGAAACCTTAGTTGGATCGATAACACCT
>JBDKFR010000148.1:0-3842 GCA_039798645.1 Bacteroidota bacterium | reverse complement strand
GGTTGTGGATTAGTTGCTGTTAAATTATATAATTGCGTCACTTCGCAAACATCTAAAGCGCGATCCCAAAATCCAATATCATCCAATTTTCCGTTAAAGCCTCCATATAAACCACCGGGGCTAGGACCGTCACCATTGGCTCCAATTAAAAATTGAACTTGATTCGCATAATCAATCGTTGCAGCAGTTGAACCAACGAGGACACCGTCTTTGAACATTTTTAAAGTAGTTCCGTCATAAGATACCACCGCATGGTACCATTGATTAGTGGTTATGGTGCCAGTTGGAGTTCGTACATCTTGTGAAGGGTGTGCGCTTGTCCATTGTGTTGTTGCTAAAGTAGAATTATCTGCATGTAATAATTGCAAATTGTAAGCAGGTCCCCAAGTATAATATTGAGGTGCATATCCTACAATAGACTGATAATTATAAGTTACACCGCCAATATTGGGATAGAATTGATTACTATTGAACCAAGCCGAAATCGTATACGTATTTTTCGCAAAAGGTGTAGGGTTTGTCGCTTTTAAATAACTAGTTACATTCGTTTGAGTATTTGAAAATGAATAAGCACTTGCAGTTGTTCCAAATCTGTCGGTTGTAGCCGTTAAGCCAAATGCTTGTAAAGCATTGTTATTTCCACTTATGTCATTTGAATTTCCACAAAAAGGATAATAAGCAACTAGTCCATTTTTTAAATTATTGGGTAGGTTTACTAATGTGCAAGCTTGTCCAAAAATTGGACTTGAATAAAGTGTAAATAAAAAGAATGTAACAAAAAATAAAACCCCCTTTCCATCAATTAGACGAAATTTACCAAAGGACTCATTTTTATAATTATATAATTTTAGAAGAAATCGTCTTTCCTTCATTATAACATATTGATTATTAGCAGTTGTTGGGGGTAAGTAAATGTATGAAAATATGTTTAAATATTAATATACTTAAACTATATAATAAGATTGCTAATAGACCGCGGTTCGAACTTAAAAACACACTTGTACACCTGATTCAATTTTGACTTCATAATGTAATAAGTCTTGACCGGTTTCCGCTTTATAAATAGTTGACAATTCATCCACAACTTGTTGAATTTCAGTTCGCTTGATAATATTTATCGTACAACCACCAAATCCTCCACCCATCATTCTAGCACCTATAACATGAGGATTATTTTTTACTGCTTTGACTAACAAATCTAGCTCAGGACAACTTACTTCATAAAGTTGTGCTAATCCCTCATGTGTTGCGAACATTTTAGCACCAAATGCATGTAACTCATTTTTTAATAAATCCTGGGTAGCTAATTGAGTTCTTTCAATTTCCTCAATAACATATTTACAGCAGTTATATTCCTTACTATTTTTTGTTTCAATCATTGCTTCATTTAACATCAACATGGTAGCGTCTCTTAATGACTGAACCTTGGGAAATTTTTCTTGAATCAATTTTAAACCCGCTTCACAGGATAATCGTCTTGCATTGTATTCGCTGTTTACTAATGCATGTTTTACACCTGTATCAAATAATACTATTTCATATTCATTTAATGCTAATGGATAATATTGGAATTCCATGGAAGCACAATCTAATAACATCACTTGGTTTTGTTTTCCAAAGCAACTTGCAAATTGATCCATAATTCCACATTGTACACCTGCAAATTCATGCTCTGCTTTTTGTGCCATGAATGCTAATTCCATTTTATCAATACCGAATTCAAATATTTCATTTAGTCCATAAGCCACCGCACATTCGATAGCTGCAGAACTTGACAAGCCTGCTCCTATTGGAACATCACTCGTAATTGCTAAATTAAATCCAACTTCAAACGAATATTTTTTTTGAAACTGAGCAATGACTCCAATAATATAGTTTGCCCATTTTTTTTCATGAATCACTAAATCAGAAAATGATTCGATAATTAATTCATCAGGGATATCAATAGCAGTTAAATGAATTTGTTGATCACTCCTTTTTGAAATGGAAACAATAGCAGATTTATTAATAGCTGCTGGTAATACAAAACCATTATTATAATCAACATGTTCTCCAATTAAATTAATTCTGCCAGGAGCCTTAACTGTTATGGATTTCATGATTTATATTTTTAACGTTTGTAAAGAATCCGCAGCTGCTTCCAATGTTTTATTTTGTTTTGCAAAGCACAACCTAATTACTTTATGATCTGTACCATCATGATAAAAGGCACTCATGGGAATGGTAGCTACCCCATATTCACTAACTAATTTTTGAGCAAAAGCTTTATCTGATTCATTTGATATAGATGCATATGAATAAGATTCAAAATAAGAACCCGAAGAAGGAATAGGTTTTAGTAGTGTTGTCTTTAATAGCTCACGTAAATAATCGCGCTTTGCTTGATAAAAATTACCAAGGGTCAAATAGGCTTCTTTATTGCGCATATAATTTGCAATTCCAATTTGCTTAGGTGTATCACAACTAAAAACATTAAACTGATGCACTTTTCTGAATTCTTTACTTAAATTTTCAGGCGCTACACAATACCCTAATTTCCATCCAGTACAATGGTATGTTTTACCAAACGAATAAACTATAAAACTACGCTGATATAATTCGGGATATTTTAAAATAGATTCATGTGGCTTATTATCATAAATCAAATGCTCATACACTTCATCACTAATTAAATACAAATGATTGCTAATTACAATTTCTTGCAATTGTAAAACATCTTCCTTAGTCATTACAGTGCCTGTTGGATTATGTGGCGAATTAACCAATATAGCTTTTGTTTTTGGTGTAATGGCTGCTTTCACTTTTTCCCATGGTATTGTATAATTTGGAAAGTCTAAAGGAATAGGAACAACAACGCCTCCATTTATTGTAATGTTTGGGATGTAACTATCATAAGCCGGTTCAAAAATAATAACCTCATCACCAGGTTGAATAATTGTTGTAAAGGCGGTATATAAACCGTACGTGCCACCTGGTGTGATAGTAATATTAGTATCAGGATTTATATTAGTACCATATAAATATTGTATTTTTTCACTAAGCCCCTCTCTTAATAAAGGAACGCCATTAGTATGTGCGTATTGATTGCCCCCATCCTTCATTGCCTTATGAACACATTCAATCAGTTCAGGGCTCATTGGAAAATCAGGAAAACCTTGTCCTAAATTAATGGCATTGTGCTTAACCGCCAATTGACTCATCACCGTAAAGATGCTGGTGCCAATATTGGGAAGCTTTGATTGCATGAATAATAATCAATTAATTAAAATGTCAGCTGATTGGATAATCGCTTTAATTCTACCTCAGCAATTTTTGCAGTAAATTTTAAACTTGTTAATCTAAATCCTGCAGTTTCAAAACTTTGCTGTGCTTGTTTAACATCAACAATGGTCGCTTGTCCTAATTTAAATTTCTCCATGACCAATGCCAATAATGCTTCAGACATTTCATAGTTCTGAACTTCAATTGGTGTCTGCTTTAAACTATTTTGATAATTTTGATAGGTCTTAAACAACTCTGTTGCTAAATCCTGCGCTGCATTATCAAATTGTAGTTTTGCACTTACCGTATTGATTTGTGCATTTTTATATGCACGCTTACTTGTGCTACCAGCGTAAATAGGAATACTTAAATTCAATCCCAAAAATGGACCATAACTCTCATTTAATAAAATAAAACCCGCTGCTGACTTATTACTATTATAGTTGTAACCCCCATTCGCTCTTAAGGTTGGATATGTCAATGCCTTTGTTTCCTTTTCTAAAAATTGATTCACATTAATTAATTGCTGAGCCGATTGTAATAATGGATGATCTTTCATTTTAGATTCAACATCGGACAAG
>JBDKFR010000147.1:0-2885 GCA_039798645.1 Bacteroidota bacterium | reverse complement strand
AAGGTGCGATTCAACTCAATACAAAAGACGGCAGTTTGCAACTGATCCCATTATTTGATTGTTCGGAATTTACCAATGAACCCAATGATTCTATCAGAGACGCAAAGCATTGGATTGGTGCTATTTATTATAAAATCATTCCCAAAAAATACAATAACCGCACTTATTATACCTTGCTAGGATTAGATGGCAATAATGCTATTACGCATAAAAAATGGATGGAAGTCATGTATTTCGATGCCGATAATAAACCCGTTTTTGGGGGCAATTATTTTGTGTATAAAAACGATGATTTCAAGCCCAAGCAACCTACTTCTAGATTTGTTCTAGAATACAAAAAGGAGTCGATTGTTAAAATGAACTATGATCCTGAACTAGACCTAATTATATTTGCTACACTTATCAGTGAAGAAAACATGCCTCAAAAAAAGGAGACATTGGTACCTTATGGTACTTACGAAGGATTTAGTTGGGATAAAGGCAAATGGGTACACCTCCCTCGTATTAAAGAATTAGATCCTGATCCGCGTGTTAACCCAGATCAAACCATTAAAAAAAAGAATTAGTCGAGTTTAAGAACCGCTAAAAATGCTTCTTGCGGAACTTCTACATTTCCAATTTGACGCATACGCTTTTTACCTTCTTTTTGCTTTTCTAGTAATTTACGCTTACGGCTAATATCACCACCATAACATTTGGCAGTTACGTCTTTACGCATTGCACTAATGTTTTCTCTGGCAATTACTTTAGCACCAATTGCTGCTTGAATAGCAATCTGGAATTGTTGTTTAGGTAATAGTTCCTTTAATTTCTCACACAATTTTCTACCAAAATCGGTGGCTCTACTTCTATGTATTAACGCACTAAGCGCATCCACTTTTTCATTGTTTAATAAAATATCCATTTTAACAATGTCAGCATCACGGTATCCAATTGGGTTATAATCAAAAGACGCATAACCTCTTGTAGAGCTCTTTAATTTGTCATAGAAATCAAATACGATTTCCGTTAATGGCATTTCAAAAACAAGTTCTACACGGGTAGGTGTCAAATAGCTTTGGTTAATAAGCATACCTCTTTTGCCTAAGCAAAGTGTCATGATATTACCAATATAATCAGGAAGTGTAATAATTTGAGCTCGGATAAATGGTTCTTCGATACGATCAATTTTAACAGGATCCGGCATTTCTGTAGGATTGTTAACCATGATTTTTTCGTTACGGGTGGTATAGGCTATAAAACCTACGTTGGGAACCGTTGTAATAACTGTTTGGTTAAACTCACGTTCTAGGCGCTCTTGGATAATTTCCATGTGTAAGAGACCTAAAAATCCACATCTAAAACCAAAACCTAATGCTTGAGAAGTTTCTAGTTCAAAAGTTAAAGAAGCATCATTTAATTGAAGCTTATCCATACAATCACGGAGTTCTTCAAATTCATCGGTATTAACAGGGAAAATACCAGCAAATACCATTGGTTTTACTTCTTCAAAACCATTGATCATTTGTCCAGGATTGTTTGCAAGGGTTATGGTGTCTCCCACTTTAACCTCTTTAGCATTTTTGATACCTGTAATAATATATCCAACGTCTCCAGCCCTTACTTCAGACTTAGGCGTCATGTTTAATTTAAGTACACCCACTTCATCGGCAAAATAGTCATTACCAGAAGCAACAAATTGAATTTTGTCTCCTTTTTTGAGTACGCCATTCATGATGCGGTAATAAACGATAATTCCTCTAAAACTATTAAATACGCTATCAAAAATGAGTGCTTGAAGGGGTGCTTCAGGATCACCGGTTGGCGCAGGAATACGTTCAACAATGGCCATTAAAATTTCTTCAATACCAATGCCAGATTTTCCACTAGCTAATAAAATATCTTCAGGCTTGCATCCAATTAAATCAACAATTTGATCCGTTACTTCCGGAATTTTAGCGCCATCCATATCAATTTTATTAATGACTGGGATGATTTCTAAATTGTTGTCTATAGCTAAATATAAATTTGAGATGGTTTGCGCCTGAATACCCTGAGAAGCATCTACTAATAATAAAGCGCCTTCGCAAGCGGCTAGTGCCCTACTTACTTCATAACTAAAATCTACGTGACCCGGTGTGTCAATAAGGTTTAAAATATATTCAACACCTTTATACATGTAACTCACCTGAATGGCATGACTTTTAATAGTAATACCTTTTTCACGTTCCAAGTCCATGTCATCCAAAACCTGGTTCATCATGTCCCTTTCACCAATGGTTTTGGTATGTTCCAATAAACGGTCGGCCAGGGTTGATTTACCATGGTCAATATGTGCAATAATGCAAAAATTACGTATTTGCTTCATAAGGGCGCGAAGATAAGCTTAAAACTACTTTTTAAGCGCATTAATAATGGCTACAAATTCGTCTGCAATAAGTGAGGCACCACCTACTAAACCTCCATCTACGTCTGGTTGTCCAAAGATTTCTACAGCATTGGCACTTTTAACACTTCCACCGTATAAAATAGAGATTGAATCAGCTACAGCAGCTCCGTAGTTGCTAGCAACATGACTTCTGATAAAAGCATGCATTTCTTGAGCTTGATCGCTACTTGCAGTTTTACCCGTACCAATTGCCCAAATGGGTTCGTAAGCGATAACAACTTGCTTAATAGCAGTTTCAGACAAATGAAATAATGATTCAGTTAACTGTTTAGCCACATATTCATTTTGTGTACCCGCTTCTCTAATCGCTAATGGTTCACCACAACAAAATATAGGGGTTGTTTTATTTTCTAAACAAATGTTTACTTTTTGAGCTAACAATTCGTTGCTTTCATTAAAATATTCTCTTCTTTCTGAGTGACCAATTACCACATACTTAACACATAAACTTTGAAGC
>JBDKFR010000146.1:0-7089 GCA_039798645.1 Bacteroidota bacterium | reverse complement strand
ATTTCACTGTAAATGCACAGGGATTGAACGGTTTATTGAAAAAAGCTTCCAGTTTGGTAAGTGAATCTGGCTCAGGCTTAAGTAGCCAGGATATTGCCAACGGATTAAAAGAAGCGCTTACCATGGGAGCAGAAAAAGGCTGCGTAAACCTATCAAAACCAGACGGATTTTTTAAAAATGCTGCTTTAAAAATATTAATGCCTCCTGAAGCTCAAAAAATTGAAAATACCATACGCGGTTTGGGCATGAACCAACTTGCGGATGATTTTATTTTAAGTATGAACCGCGCAGCAGAAGATGCCTGTAATACTGCCGCTCCTATTTTTGTAAAAGCCATTAAAGAAATGAGCATCACAGATGGTATCAATATATTAAAAGGAAATGAAACAGCTGCAACTACCTATTTGAAATCAAAAACAGAAATGGATTTAAAAAATAGTTTTAGTCCAATCATTAAATCATCACTAGATAAAGTAGACGCTACAAAATATTGGGAAAAAATAATTACTACATATAATGCCATTCCATTAACGAAAAAAATGAATCCAGATTTAGCAGCTTATGTTACTGAAAAATCAATGAATGGTATTTACAGTGAAATCGCTACTCAAGAAAAAGAAATTAGAGCAAACCCAATGGCTAGAACAACTGCTTTGTTGAAGAGTGTGTTTGAAAAGAAATAGCTTTTAGTTTGAATTGGATTATTTTTTAATTACCCTTTAAAGCTTCATACATAACTTCCACTGTATGCAAGGCTTTTGCTCCTGTGCCGTCTTTGATTTGGTGTCTGCAACTGGTTCCTGGCGCAGTAATGGTGCATGTGTCTTTATGCGCTCTCACTTTGGGGAATAAAACCAATTCACCAATATTCATCGAAACCTCATAATGTTCTTTTTCATAACCAAATGAACCGGCCATACCACAACAACCCGAAGGAATTGTTTCTACTTGATAATTTTGGGGGAATGAAAGCACTTTGACAGTATCAGTCAATGATCCAACTGCTTTTTGTTGACAATGTCCATGCAATAACAGTGATTTTGAATCCTGTGTAAATTGTTCCTTTTTGATATTCCCTAATTCAATTTCACTGGCTAGAAATTCGTCAATAAAATAACTGTTCGTAGCTAACAATTTTGATGATGATACATTTTCATCCGTAGCTAAGTCAGGGTATTCATCTCTGAAAGTTAAAATAGCAGAAGGCTCCAAACCAATCAAAGGATTTTCCTTATTTACTACTCCACCTAATAAACTAATATTTTTATTTGCAATTACTTTCGCCTTTCGTACTAATCCTTTTGACAACCATGCCCTCCCGCTTTCAATATGCTTTGGTATAATGACTTCATAGCCCAATGCTGTTAATAACTTCAAAGCCTTAATTCCTATTTCAGCATCATTATAGTTGGTGAATTCATCACAAAATAAAAATACCTTTTTTATTGGATTACTAGGCGCTATATATTTTTTTTGATACCAAGTATGTAAAGTTTGCTTAGACAACTTTGGCATGGATCTCTTTACAGCAAAACCTGAAAGTTTTTTGATCAAACTTCCAGTAAAGCCATTCTGCATAAAATAATTGTAAATGCCTGGCGCAATCGAACCTAATTTAGCTGTAGCAGTAAAATTAGCAATCAATTTTGACCTAAAAGGAACCCCATTTGCATCATAGTAATGTTGCAAAAATTCAGCTTTTAATTTTGCCATATCCACATTGGATGGACATTCACTTTTACAAGCCTTACAACTTAAACATAAACTCATTACATCATAAATTTCTTTATGATCATATCGGTTTTGTTTGTCTGAGTGTGTTAAAAATTCACGTAATATATTTGCGCGCGCGCGGGTAGTATCTTTTTCATTTCTAGTAGCCATGTATGAAGGACACATAGTGCCGCCAGATAAATGTGTTTTACGACAATCGCCCGAACCATTACACTGTTCCGCATGTTGTAATATGTCCTGTTTATGAAAACGAAATAAAGTTTCAAAAACAGGTGTTTGTTGTCCAGGCTCGTAGCGTAACATAGTATTCATGGACGGTGTATCAACAATTTTGTTGGGATTGAAAATATTATTTGGATCCCAGGTTGCTTTAACTTGCTTTAATAAGGCATAGTTTTTTTCACCCACCATTTGTTTAATAAACTCACCTCTTAATCGGCCATCTCCATGTTCTCCACTCAAAGATCCATCATACTTTTTTACCAAGGTGGCAACTTCTTCAGCAATAGTTCTAAATAACTGATTACCTTCTTTTGTTTTTAAATTAATTATAGGTCTTAAATGAATTTCGCCTGAACCTGCATGTGCGTAATGCACTGAATACAAACCATGCTTTTTTAAAATCTCATTAAAATCACGAATGTAATTTGGTAAGTCATTTACATCAACAGCTGTATCTTCAATTACTGGCACAGCTTTTTCATCACCAGGCAGGTTACTTAACAATCCTAATCCTGCTTTTCTAAGCGTCCATATTTTTTTGGTATCCGCTCCAAACAAAACTGGGAAATGATATCCCAAACCTGCTGCACGCATATCGGCCTCAACCGCATTGGTTAAAGCTAAAATTTCTTCCTTTGTTTCTTTAACAAATTCAATTACTAATATGGCACCTGGATCTCCTTGAACAAAAAAACGATTCTTACTTTGCTCTTTATTTTCCTTAGTACATTCTAAAATATAATGATCTATTAATTCACTCGCACTTGGCTTGTATTTCAACCCAATTAAATTAGCATGTAAACTTTCATCAATGGAGTTAAAGTGAACACATAATAAACCAGTTTCTTTTGGTGGCGCTGGCACTACATTCAATTTAATTTCAGTTATGAATGCAAGTGTACCTTCAGATCCAGCAATTAAACTACAAAAATTAAAATTTTCTCCCCCTGCGGTAAAAGGATCCGTTTCAACTAACAAATCAATTGCATAACCTGTATTGCGACGTTCTACCGTTTTTTTGGGAAACTCCTTTCGAATCTCAACCTGGTTATCATAATTACTTAAAATGGATCTTACAGACTTGTATATATTACCTTCCAAAGTTGGCAATTCACATTTTGCATGAAAATCATCCGTGCTTAAAGACTTAAAAACAACCTCTGACCCATCACTTAAAAAAGCAGTTACTTCTAATAAATGTTCTCTTGTGCTTCGATAAACAACTGAATTGGAACCACAGGAATTATTTCCAACCATTCCTCCAATCATTGCTCTATTGGCAGTGGAAGTTTCTGGACCAAAAAACAAACCATGCGGTTTTAAAAATAAATTTAATTCATCTCTTACCACACCCGGCTGAACGCGCACCCATGATTCGTCGGTATTTAAGGCTAAAATTTGATTAAAATGTTTTGAAACATCCACAATTATTCCATTACCCACCACCTGACCAGCCAATGAAGTTCCTGCTGTTCGTGGAATTAAAGAAGTATTATTTTTTGCTGCAAATTGTATTAATAATGAAATATCATTTTTAGTTTTCGGAATGGCAACTGCCAATGGCAACTCTCTGTAACTTGATGCATCAGTTGCATACAAGGTTCTCATCATTTTATCGAAAAAAAGTTCTCCCTCAAGTATATTGGAAAGCGCTTTTAGCTGCTGCTTCATAATTATCTATTCAATTGCAAAAATACCTAAAAAATATGATTTTAAACAGTTGAATTCTGCTATACAATCCTTCAATTTTATCCTACCTTTGCAAAAATTAAGCTTGTGAATAATTACTTAAGAAACAGTGCCCTAATTATTTTATGCATATTATCAATCAATGCATATGCTCAAAAAACAGAAAGAAAAGGAGAATTTTATTTTTCATGGGGATATAATAAAGCTTATTATACAAATAGTAACGTAAGAGTTAATCAGCCAACCCTTGGAAATAATTTCACCTTTAAAAATACCCAGTTAGTCGACAATCCAGGTTGGGACCACGCCCTATTAACTTTAGAATTAAGCATTCCTCAATATAATTATCGTATCGGTTATTTTATTGACAAAGAAAAAGACTTAGCGTTTGAAATTAATTTCGATCATACAAAAGCATTATTTAGAAACGATCAAACTGTTCGAATGGTCGGAACCTTCAATAATCGCGCTGTTGACTCCAGTTTTATTTTTTCAAAAACAGGTACTGGAACTTCAAAAAACTATTACTACTTAAATAATGGTGCAAACTTTTTATTATTCAACATTGTTAAAAGAAAAAGATTTACAAATTTAAATACCAAATCATTTGACTTTGATGGCTTAGCTAAATTTGGTGTTGGCCCATTAATTCCACACGTTGAAAATTCTCTTTTTGGTGAAAAAAACAATGGAACTTTTCAGTTTGGTGGTTGGAATACAGGCCTTGAATATGCTTTAAGAAGTACTTTCAAGAAACATGTATACTTAGAGTTTGCAGGTAAATTGGATTATGCTTATTACTATGGCCTTAAGGTATATGAAGGAACAGCAAAACAAGGATTTGGAACTTTGGAGTTCATCCTTAACTTAGGATATACATTCCCGATGGGACCAAAAAAAGTGCTCGTTAATAAATAGAAAAACTACGTTATTAAAGGGTATTGATCATTTCAATTTCCTCTTCTTCCACTAATTTAACGGATGCTGCTTTTACCATAACTTTTCGTCCAAAATAAAGTATGGCAGATGCTCCTAAAGTACAAAAGCACATAACACCTGTCATTGATAATGTAGAGTCGTCATGTAATACACTTACCATAGCTGACATAAATGCGCCAACACTCATTTGAATAAAACCCATTAAAGCTGAGGCATTGCCCGCATTTGTTGCAAAGGGTGCCATAGAAAGGGCTGAGGCATTTGGGAATAAAAATCCTTGACAACATAAATATAAAAACACCAACACTATAGTTGAATACAATTCACTAAACCCAAAAATCGAAGTGGATACAAGCAACATTCCAATAATACCCTGAACAGTTAAAGCCACAGTAATTATTTGTGCTGAAGTATATTTTTTTAATAATTTACTATTAAGTTGACTTGCACTTATTAGGCCTGCGGCAACAATGGCAAATATCCATCCATAATGTTGTTCGGATACCTTAAACACTTCCATAAATACATAGGGCGACCCACTGATATAAGCATATAAACCTGCATAGGCAACAGCCCCAGTAAATGTATAAACTGCAAATTGGGGCTGTTTAATGATTACTGCAAAACCTTTTAAAATACTTTGAGGTTTCAATGAAAAATTGGGATCTGGTTTTTTACTTTCTGGTAATAAAAAGTAAATGCCTAAAACAATCAATAGAATTACAATAATCAACATGCCAAAAATATATCTCCAACCTAAATAGGTAGAAATAAATCCGCCTAATGTGGGTGCTATAATGGGAGATACTGCTACCACTAGCATCAGTGTTGAAAATACTTTTGCATTATCCTTTACATCAAATAAATCTCTCACCATGGCTCTTGATGCAACCATGCCTACACAACCTCCTAATGCTTGAAAAAATCTAAATATAATTAAGGTTTCAACTGACATCGCAGTGGCACATGCAATGGATGAAATGGTATATAACCCTAAACCAAAATATAAGGGTGTCTTACGCCCGTATCTTTCTAGTAAGGGCCCATACAATAATTGTCCAAAAGAAATACCTACAAAAAAAGAGGACAAGGATAGCATCACATTTGCAACCGACGTATGCAAATTATTAGCTATACCTGGAAATGCAGGAAGGTACATGTCAATTGACAATGGCCCAATTGAAGTTAGTAAACCTAAAATTAGAATTAAATAAAATTGATTCTTCCTAGTTGTTTGTTGCATGCTAAAACGCTACTTAGCAGCTAACTTAAAAGAGATTGTCTTTGTATTTGAGGAGGTTGTTTTTGATGTAACAACAACTGTCGCAGTAGACAATGCCCCAGGCGTTAATCCAGTTATGTTAACAGTATTATCAGCAGTTAAACTTGAAATACTATTTGTGAAAACAGTTGAATTATCAACATCTTTAGTAACAGTAACAGCAACCGTTACGCCGTCTTTTGGCAAGGTAGAACTAACTTTTACAATGATTGCTTGTGACGTACCAACAACACCTAAAATATTGCCAGCACCTGGATCAACATTTACTGAAAAAGCAACTGAAGATTCAACTGTTGGTTCAGGAGTTGTTGTAGTATCTCCACCTTTACTGCACATTGCAAGTAAAAAAGGAATGGCTATTAATGATTTCAGAGATTGTATTATCATAAATTAAAGATAAGTAAAGTTTTAAAATATTCGATAAAGTTAATATTAAATTTAAAACATATACCAAAATGTGCTAATAAAATGAAAATCAAACATTTATTTATAAAACGAATTAATCCAATATGCGTATTTGTGATAAGCTATCTATTATATCCGTGGCAACTAAACCCGACTTAGCTATTTTTGTTATAGCCAGGTCACCCGCTAAACCGTGCACATACACTCCAATTGCAGCTGCATTAAATTTGGCGTAACCTCGAGCACACAATGCTACAATAATTCCAGCCAAAACATCACCACTTCCGGCTGTAGCCATACCATCGTTACCTGTTGTATTTTGCATGAATTTATTGGAGGAAGATCCCACCAATGTTTTAGCCCCTTTCAAAACTAATACGGAAGTTGCTTTTTCAATAAATAATAAAGCTTGTTCAACTCTTTTATCATCATCATATGATATACCCATTAGTCGAGAAAATTCGCCAGGATGTGGCGTAACGATATAATTTGACTTGAGTTTATATTTTTCTTCCGCAATTATTGTTAGCGCATCAGCATCAAGCACAATAGAACCATGGAAATGGTCAAGAACATATTTAAGATTGGACTTTGCCGTTTCGGAAAACCCGATACCTGGACCTATTAAAACTGCGTCAAAAGTTTTTAAATCAACCCCAACTAAACTATCATTATTAAGGTACATTATTTCGGGACATTGTGCAAGCAATACAGTAATTGCATCTTTTGGCAATAATGCAGTAACCATGCCGCACCCACTATGCATGGCTGCCTTTGCACATAAAATGGCCGCCCCAGCCTTTCCTTCACTACCAGCA
>JBDKFR010000145.1:0-3073 GCA_039798645.1 Bacteroidota bacterium | reverse complement strand
GACCAATCGGAAAAATTCTTATTTGCAACTGGTAAATTACAAGTATTGAGTTATAAAAATGAAATTGAAAAATCACTACGAACTCCTTTAAATGGAGGCTTTCAATTATTGTCACTTAATGATTACCCAGGACAAGGTACTGCGTTAGTTGGTGTATTGGATGCTTTTTGGGATGAGAAAGGTTATATTGACGCAAAAGGATTTTCTCGATTTTGTAATGCGACCGTACCATTAATAAGAACTGACAAATTTGTTTACCCAAATACGGACACCTTAAAAGCGAATGTAGAAATTTATCATTATGGTCAAGCTGATTTACCTGAAGGAAAAGTAAGTTGGCAATTACTAGGAGCAAATGGAACCATTATATCAAAAGGGAATTTCTCCCCTCAAAATATTAAAACAGGTCAAAATACAAATATTGGTCAAATTGAAATACCCTTAAATCGTATCTCCATTGCTTCGCAATGCAAACTCGAAATAAAAATCAACAATACGACTATTGCCAATGATTGGGATTTTTGGGTGTATCCTAAGTATATAAGTGTATCAAATAATAATGTGTTGTATGCAAATGAAATAAATGATGCGGTCATTAAAACATTAGCGACTGGCGGAAAAGTATTTTTAAATCTGCATCAAAAAATTATCAAGGGAAAAGAGGTCATTCAAAATTTCTTACCTGTATTTTGGAACACCTCTTGGTTTAAAATGCGACCTCCACATACTTTAGGATTTCTAGTGGATCCATCACATCCTGCATTTGAATATTTCCCAACAAAATACCATAGTGATTTACAATGGTGGGATATTATCAATGGTTCGCAAGTCATGCATTTGGAAGATTTTGATAAATCTTATCGCCCCATCGTCCAGCCCATCGATACTTGGTTTATGAATCGACGATTGTCCATGCTCATGGAAGCAAAAGTAGGTAATGGAACAATGATTATAACGAGTGCGAACATTTCAGATACAGCTAGCGGCTTGGCTGCTAAACAATTGTATTATAGTTTGATGAAGTATATGAATAGTGACGCTTTTAAACCAAAAAATAAAGTTGCTTTAAAACAAATTGATGATTTAACAAAGCTACCATCCAAATATGTTTTTAATGCCTACACAAAGGCTTCTCCTGATGAATTAAAACCAAAGCAAATTTTAAATAAACAATAATATTAAAATAAAAAATACGGCACATGAATAAATCCCTCATTTTAATTTGCTTTTTTACATTGATATTATTAAATGTAAATGCCCAGCAAGCAAATGTTAGACCTTCGTATAAGCCTAATATTTTAGTCGCAAAAGATGGATCTGGCGATTACACGACTATACAAGAAGCAATTGACGCAGTAAGAGCGTACACGCCAACGCCAGTAACCATTCGTATAAAAAATGGTCTTTATCATGAAAAAATAACAATCCCAGCATGGGTTGGAAACCTCACGATTATTGGGGAAAGTAAGGAAAAAACAATTATCAGTTTTGAAGATTATGCCGGCAAGTTTTTTTCAACCGACACGGTAAGTAATAAAAATAAACATACCACTTTTACATCGGCAACTTGGTTTGTTTATGGTAATGATATTACCATGGAAAATATGACGATTAGAAATGATGCAGGAAGAGTTGGTCAAGCATTAGCCTTGCATGTAAATGGAAGCAGATTTATTTTAAGAAATTGCAATTTAATTGGGAATCAGGATACTTTATTCGCTACCAACGATGAGAGTAAACAATTTTATGATCGTTGTTATATTGAAGGCACTACAGATTTTATTTTCGGAAGTGCAACGGCAGTATTTAAAAATTGCACTATTAAATCATTAACCAATTCATATGTAACAGCTGCTTCAACAATGCCGCATCAAAAATTTGGTTATGTTTTTTTAGATTGCGATTTGATTGCGAATGAAGAATGCACAAAAGAGTATTTGGGTCGACCTTGGCGCGCGAATGCGAAAACTGTTTTTATCAGATGCGCTTTAGGTAAACATATTTTACCTGCCGGTTGGCATAATTGGGATAACGCTAATAATGAGCAATCTGCGTACTATGCTGAGTTTCAATCTAAAGGCGAAGGGGCAAATACAACTGAAAGAGTTAAGTGGTCACATCAGTTGACTGATGCCGAAGCAAGCGCTTATACTTTGAAAAATATATTTGGTGATTGGAACCCATTAAATTAATTATGGCTTGTTTATATATTTATACTTTCTTTGTTTATTCAAGTTTTAAATTTCAACTTATATGAAAAAGATAATCGTTTTATTGTTTGTTTTAGTGGGTTGTTTTCAATTCGCTAAAGCGCAAGATAAAAAAATAGTAGCCGTTCAAAATTCAATTAATCGTTTGACGGATGCTATGATAAGTGGTGACCGTGCTGCATTAAACGAAAGTGTGTCAGACAGTTTAAGTTATGGACACTCAGGCGGACACGTGGAAGGCAAGGAGGAGTTTGTAGAAAAATTAGCTTCTGGCAAATCAGATTTTGTCAGCATCAACCTTTCTGAGCAATCAATTAGTATAAATGGGAATACTGCAATTGTAAGACATAATTTGGATGCTCAAACAAACGATGGTGGTAAGCCAGCAACCGTTAAACTTAAAGTTTTATTGGTTTTTACAAAAGAGCATGGTGATTGGAAACTGTTAGCAAGACAAGCTGTAAAGTCGTATTAAGCAACTTATTTCTTTTTAGGAACCGAGGATTCTCTTTCAATTAAATCTGAAGTAAGTACAACTGTTTCAAACTCAGTAACGGGTCGTTTACTTTCAATCATTTTTATTAATAAATCAGCTGCTGTTCGGCCCATTTCATATGCTGGCTGCCTAAGTACAGATAGGGAAGGGGTTAATAAATCGGTCAAATCCAAATTGCTAAATCCAATTAAACCTAATTGATTGGGTATATGTATATGCTTTTGTTGGCAATAACGCATCACATTGGTGGTCAGGCGGTCGGAGCAAACAACAAGTGCGTCAGGTTTATTTTTTTGATTCATTAGCACATCCATAGCATCATAAATTTCTTCCGCTTTAACGCCACCATGTACTATGTATTGAATAT
>JBDKFR010000144.1:0-3115 GCA_039798645.1 Bacteroidota bacterium | reverse complement strand
TAATTTCACCACCACCGCATCACGATATATATTCAATCGAGGATTTATCTCAATTAATTTTTGATTTAAAAAATGCAAATCGTGCCGCAAGAATTAATGTTAAGTTAGTTTCTAAAGCAGGTGTAGGAACCATTGCTGCAGGTGTTACTAAAGCAAAAGCCGATGTTGTATTAATTGCTGGTTTTGATGGTGGTACAGGTGCATCTCCCTTAAGTTCCATTAAACATACAGGTTTACCTTGGGAATTAGGCTTAGCAGAAACGCATCAAACCTTGGTGAAAAATAAATTAAGATCACGTGTTGTGGTGCAAGCCGATGGACAAATGAAAACAGGACGTGACATTGCCATTGCCGCATTGTTAGGTGCTGAAGAATGGGGCGTTGCAACTGCTGCATTAGTTGTGGAAGGTTGTATCATGATGCGCAAGTGTCATATGAATACATGCCCTGTTGGTGTTGCAACACAGGATCCTGAATTACGTAAACGTTTTAAAGGTGATCCTGACCATGTTGTAAAATTCTTTGAATTTATTACACAGGAATTACGCGAAATTATGGCTGAGCTTGGATTCAGAACGGTGAATGAAATGATAGGCCAAGTAGACGCCTTAACAATGCGTAACAATATAAACCATTGGAAATACAAAAACTTAGATTTAAGTGCGGTATTGTACAAAGAGCCAGCCGATGCAAGTGTTGGCTTATATCAAACAGAAGCACAAGACCAAGGTTTAGCTGACGTATTAGATTGGAAATTATTAGCTGCTGCACAACCTGCAATTTTGAAGAAAGAAAAAGTAAATGCAAGTTTTGAAATTAAAAATACCGATCGTACCGTTGGAACAATTGTTTCCAACGAAATAACCAAAATACACAAAGCAGCTGGCTTGCCTGAGGATACAATTCATTTTAAATTTAATGGTACAGCAGGACAAAGCTTTGGTGCATTTAATACATTGGGTGTTACTTTAGAATTAGAAGGTGACGCGAATGATTATTTTGGCAAAGGATTAAGTGGCGCGCAGTTAATTGTGTATCCTGATAAAAAAGCAAATTTCGTTCCTGAAAATAATATTTTAATTGGTAACGTAGCATTTTATGGTGCAACAAGTGGAACTGCTTATATCAGAGGTAAAGCGGGAGAACGTTTTGCAGTTAGAAATTCTGGCGCCTCTGTAGTTGTTGAAGGTATCGGAGACCACGGTTGTGAATATATGACCGGTGGTTTAGCTGTTATACTTGGACCAACAGGCAGAAACTTTGCAGCAGGCATGAGCGGCGGTATTGCATATGTTTATAATGTTCAAAATGATTTTGATAGTTTATGTAATAAGGAAATGGTAGACCTTGACCCAGTGGGTACAGATGATATTCCTGAATTACAAAAAATGATGCAAGCACATTTTGACAAGACAGGAAGTTCTGTTGCGAAATTTATTTTAAGCGACTTAGACAACCAATTAAAACATTTCATTAAAGTATTCCCTCGTGATTATAAAAAAGTTTTACAAACTCGACAAGCAACTGCAAGTGCAGGAAAATAATTAAAAGGAATCGTTAATGAATAAAAAAGGAAATAGATTTTAATTCTACACACTTATTGAAAGCATCAGTTATGGGAAAGCCAACCGGATTTAAAGAATATACAAGAGAACTACCAAGCAAATTGCCGGTAGAAGATAGAAAGAAAAATTATAAAGAGTTCGTCTCTTTATTACCTGAACAAAAGCTAAATGAACAATCGGCACGTTGTATGAATTGCGGCGTTCCTTTTTGTCATAGCGGCTGTCCTTTAGGTAATATCATTCCTGAATTCAATGATGCGGTTTATCATAAAGAATGGAAGGACGCTTATGAGATTTTAATTTCAACAAATAACTTCCCTGAGTTCACTGGAAGAATTTGCCCAGCACCCTGTGAAAGTGCATGTGTATTAGGCATTAATCAACCTGCTGTTACCATTGAAGAAATTGAAAAGCACATTATTGAAATCGCTTTTGAAAAAGGATTTGTTAAACCACGCAAACCAAATATGCGTAGTGGATTTAAAGTTGCTGTAATTGGATCAGGTCCTTCAGGATTGGCTGCAGCAGCTCAATTAAATTATGCAGGACACGAGGTTACGGTTTTTGAGCGTGATCCGAAACCAGGTGGTTTATTAAGATTTGGCATTCCTGATTTTAAATTAGAAAAGACAGTTGTTGAACGTCGTATAAGTCTATTGGAAGAGGAAGGAATTGTATTTAAATGCAATGCGAACGTCGGCGTAAATGTAAGAGTGAATGACATTATGCGTGACTTTAATGCAGTTGTGCTTGCAGGTGGTTCAACTATCCCAAGAGACTTACCAGTTCCAGGTCGTGAATTAAAAGGTGTTTACTATGCAATGGAGTTTTTAAAGCAACAAAATAAAAGAGTAAGCAACTTAAATA
Organism: Bacteroidota bacterium; assembly: GCA_039798645.1. GTDB lineage: Bacteria > Bacteroidota > Bacteroidia > Chitinophagales > Chitinophagaceae > Sediminibacterium. Next base: position 683 of record JBDKFR010000144.1, on the reverse strand, counting down.
TTGAAGAAGCTGAATTATTAGCAACTGGTAAAAATGTAGTCGTTATTGGAGGAGGTGATACAGGAAGTGATTGTGTGGGTACCTCTAACCGACATGGTGCTAAATCAATCACTCAATTTGAATTATTACCAAAGCCACCTGAAACAAGAGCTGCTTATATGCCTTGGCCTACCTACCCTATGTTATTAAAAACAACCACCTCACATGAAGAAGGCGCCACTCGAGTTTGGGAGGTAGCCACAAAAGCATTCATTGGTGATGAAAAAGGGAATTTAAAAGCACTACAAATTGTTGATCTAGAATGGACAAGTGCAGTCGATGGTCGTCCAGCCAAGTTTACTGAAAAAGAAGGAAGTCTTCGTGAAATACCATGTGAATTAGCATTACTTGCTATGGGCTTTTTACATCCAGAAGCAACTGGCATGCTTGACGAATTAGGTGTAGAGTTAGATGAAAGGGGTAATGTAAAGGCTACAGAAGCAGCCTATCAAACCAATATTGCTAAAGTATTTACAGCTGGTGATATGCGCCGAGGTCAATCATTGGTAGTATGGGCAATTAGTGAAGGACGTGAGTGTGCTCGCAAAGTGGACATTTTCTTAACTGGCTCAAGCTTACTTGAATCCAAAGACGCTAGTTTGTTAGCTAGTTCTATTTAAGTTAATACATATTATATATAGAAG
>JBDKFR010000143.1:0-10336 GCA_039798645.1 Bacteroidota bacterium | reverse complement strand
AAGTTTTTGAACCTCATTTTACTTGGCAAGGATTTAGATTTTTAAAAGTGGACGGCTATCCTGGTGATTTAACAGCGGAGAATTTTGAAGCAAATGTGCTTAATTCTAATATGGCAATTTCTGGAAGTTTTAGTACTTCAAATTCAATGGTTAATCAATTACAACATAATATTTTATGGGGGCAAAAAGGAAATTTCATTGACGTGCCTACAGACTGTCCTCAAAGAGATGAACGTTTAGGCTGGACGGGTGATGCGCAAGTATTTTCGAGAACAGCCACCTTTAACATGAACGTACATAACTTTTTTATTAAGTGGTTGAAGGACGTTGAGGCCGATCAAATTGAAGGAAAAGTTCCTTTTGTTGTTCCTAATGTATTAGGAGCTGATGCGACAAATAGTTCGGGCTGGTCTGATGTTGCAACGATTGTTCCTTGGAATATATATTTAGCCTATGGTGATAAGCAAATATTAGAGAATCAGTATAATAGTATGGTGAATTATGTAGCTAGTGTTGGTAAGGTTGCTAATAATAATTTATGGAATTCAGGATGGCATTTTGGCGATTGGTTATTTTACCGACCTGCGGATGACAATGACGGGCAATCAGCTGTTACTGATAAAGGTTTAATTGCTACTGCATTTTATGCTCATTCAACACAGCTTTTAATGAATACTGCCAAAGTATTAGGTAAAAATGAGGATGTAATAAAATACACTCAATTACTAGACAAAATTAAAGCTGCCTTTATTAATGAATTTGTAACACCCAACGGACGTTTACTTTCTAGTACTCAAACTGCATATGTTTTAGCTTTAAATTTTGATTTACTTCCGGAACAAATTAGACAAGCAACTGCTAAAAGATTAGTTGATAATATTAACAACTATGGGGTTCACTTAACAACTGGATTTTTAGGTACTCCTTATTTGTGTAATGTATTAACCAGGTTTGGATACAATGACATTGCTTATAAATTATTATTACAACCTACTTATCCGTCTTGGCTATATCCTGTTAAAATGGGTGCGACCACTATTTGGGAACGCTGGGATGGTCAAAAAACCGATAGCACATTTCAAAGTGTGGGAATGAATTCATTTAACCATTATTCATATGGTGCCATTGGGGATTGGATGTATCGTAATATGGTAGGCTTGGATACTTATGAGGATGGTGTTGGGTATAAGCATAGCAAAATTCAACCACATATCGGAGGGGATTTTAAAAATGCTGAAGCTAGTTTAGATACTTACTACGGGAAATTGAGTTGTAGTTGGGTAATTGAAAAAGAAAAAAAATCAATGAAAGTGCATATTCCTTTTAACACACATTCAACTGTATTTATACCAAGTAATTCAATAGAATCAGTTACTGAAAATGGCACATTGTTAAGTTCATTGAAGGATATTAAAATCGTAGAATTTAAAGATGGGTATGTTCAAATTGAAATTGGAGCAGGAGATTATAAGTTCGAAATAAAGAATTAAAATTTAATATTCAATTATTTAAAACATAAAGAAGCCCTTAAATTTTTAAGGGCTTCTTTATTATTGTATACTAGCTTTAAAAAGATCAATCATTCAAATTAATGATAAACGCATAGGTTCCATAGTAACCAGGGTAAAAACCAGAAAGCTTTATACTTCCATTTGATTTTTTGATCGCCTCATAAAAATCTTCTACATTTTTAATTTCTTCATCATTTACACTAATGATTACAAAACCTTTTTCAATGCGACTTTTACTTAATACACCCGATCCAAGTTCCTTAATTACTACACCGCCTTCAATATCATTCTTGTCGGCTGTGGCTTTATCAATTGTTTCTAATTTTCCTCCTAATTTTTCTGCCATCTTGCTACTCTTGGAAAGGTCGTTTGTTCCTAATTTTGCTTTTAAAACAACTTCAAAATTCATTTCTTTACCATTTCTTTTTAAAGTCATGGCTACTTTATCACCTGGCTTGAACCTTGAAACTTGTTCTTGAAGTTCAGGTGCTGTTTTGATGATAGCGCCATTGAATTTAGTAATCACATCACCTGGTTTAAGGCCAGCTGCTTTTGCTGCACCACCTTCTAACACAGTAGTAATAAGTACACCTTCGCCAGCTTTATATTTTACATTTAAATCAGCTTCTAATTTTTTTATTTGATCATCTGACAATTCTTCTTGTGCCATTGAAACACCTAAGTAAGCCCTTTGTACAGTTCCGAATTTTACAATATCGGTCACTACTTTCTTAACAATATTAACAGGGATGGCATATGAATAACCTGCATAGGAGCCAGTAGGGGACATAATTGCTGAATTGATACCCACTAATTCTCCATTCGTGTTAACTAATGCGCCACCACTATTTCCTTGATTCACTGCAGCGTCGGTTTGTAAGAAAGATTCTAGTGGTTTATCAGATTGTCTTGAGTTAATATCAATGCTTCTATTTTTAGCACTAATAATACCTGCAGTAATGGTTACATCCAAATTTAAAGGATATCCAATAGCAAGTACCCATTGTCCTAATTTAATATCGTCACTATTTCCATACACTAAATAGGGAAGATTGCTTTCGTCTATTTTAATAACGGCTAAATCACTGCTAGCGTCAACACCAATAACTTTTGCTTTGTAAGTTTTTTTATTGGTTAATGTAACCGTTAATTCATCGGCACCATTTACCACGTGGTTGTTGGTTACAATGTAACCGTCAGCTGTAATTAAAACACCGCTACCACTTGCCCTTTGTTCTGGTATGATTCTTGGGCCTCCGAAAAAGTCTCCAAAATTATCATCACCAAAAAAGTCAAAAAATGGATTTCTTTGCCTTTGTTGATTTCCGTTATCAACTTTTTTTGCGTTTGTTTTTGTTTTGATATGCACAACCGCAGGAGAGGCAGCATTGGCTGCTGGTGTAAAGTCCACAGTGGATCCTGGTGTTACGCCATTCACAAAATTCGCATAGTTGGCAGGTAGCTTACCATTATTATCAAAAGCAGTACTATTTTGGTTCCATCTAGTAAAGCCCCAAATGCTCACTAGTGTTGTACATGCACTAATGCCAATAATGGCCAACACATTCTTAAAACTTAGGTTCATAATTTATTATTTTGATGGTTTCTTTAAATTTTTATCAATTGTTATACCATTTCAAGCACAAAATAACGAAGCCGAAACTTTGTCACAAAATCATTTGACATCTTTAACAAAACATTTACGAAAATGTTCGTTTATGCCAAAATTTCGTGAATTATGATGCGAGGGTTGACAAAAATTCCAAGGTATCCACTCCGTCTGCATATTGACTTAAACTTGGCTTTTGTAAGCTCCCAAATGGAAGCCCTGTTTTACCCACTACACATTGTACGGATTGTGGGTCAATTATAGGTAACTCTTGTTGCTCGTAAAACTGATAATGAATTTGAGCGATAGCTGCAAAAGGGGATGAATTTTCGCTTAATAAAATACCACCAGCATCCATATAATATTGTCTATTCATCATTAATAGGGCCAATTGATAGTCGTAATTATGTTTGTATTTATGCTGGTCAATTAAATAGTCGTATTTTTTGAGTGCGTTTACAAGTGGCAGAAAATCGTATCCAGTTGGCACCCATACTTGCGTAACATTTCTACAACCCATCCCAAAATATAACATCATATCATCGGCAAGTAGGTTTAGATCATCAATTGTTTCAGAACCGTCTAATATAGCAATGGATGTTTTATTTTTTCGAATGATATTTGGGTATTTCCCAAAATATTGATCAAAGTATTCGCCAGCACTATTGCTTCCTGTTGCTATATATGCATCACAGTTTTTAAGATGTTCTTGTATGATAATACGATCTTTAAAAACAGGGTTTATTTCAATTAAGGAATCAATCACATATTGCATTAAAACCTTGTCTTTGGAGGATAGTTTTACAACTGCTATGTGACCTGCGATCAGGACACTCAATAAATCATGAAAACCAACCATCGGGATATTACCTGCCATAACGATACCTACTTTTATATTAGTGGGTTGATTAGCTGTAGCAGGGTACAAATTGACCCATTCTTTTAAATCCTTTTGCTGTAAAAACTGTTCAACTATTTGTTTAGCTGATTGATCAATGAATTCAGGTAAAAACCACGAATTATGAACATTTGCCTCCTTTTTGGCACTTGAAAATGAAGGGTTGTTAGTGTTTAAATATTTATCTCCAAGGGTAAAAAAAGCCTCAATTCTTGCTTGAATGTTCATATGTGTTCTTTATATTTGTAAGGCAAAAGTACGTCACTAATTATTAAATTATTTTTATGGCATTAAAAATCACCGACGAATGTATTAACTGTGGAGCTTGTGAACCAGAATGTCCAAATAACGCTATCTATGAAGGTGGTGTTGAATGGGCAATGGCTGACGGCACAACAGTAAAAGGAAGTTTTAGTTTATTAGATGGAACAGCAGTTGATGCCGATGCAAGAATCGCACCAATCGCTACTGATACCTATTACATTACTCCAAACAAATGTACTGAATGTCAGGGTTTTCATGAGGAACCACAATGTGCTGCAGTTTGTCCTGTAGACTGTTGTGTTCATGACGAACTTTACCAAGAGACTGTTGAAGTCTTGCTGGCAAAAAAAGAAAAATTACACGCTTAAAATTTAAGATAAAAAAAGGGGAAATTTTTTCCCTTTTTTTTATTGTTTATTTTTTTAATTAAAGTTGATGATGAAAAAGAAAGTGGCCTTAGTTACTGGGGGATTAAGTTCAGAAGCACAAATAAGCTATAAAAGTGCTAAGACAGTTATGAATGCCTTGGACAAAAATGTGTATGATGTTTATTTGATTGACATTCATCCTACAGGTTGGTGGTATGAAAATATTATAGGAGAAGAAGTGGCAGTGAATAAAGCCGATTTCAGTATAGAAGAAGGAGGCGAGAAAATTACTTTTGATGTAGCCTTAATGTGTATACACGGAACACCAGGAGAAGATGGCAAATTGCAAGGATATTTTGATATGATAGGTTTGCCATACACAAGTTGTGATACGGCAACTTCTGCATTAACATTCAATAAAAGATATACGGTTGCTGTTGCGGGTTTTGGCGGCGTTAATGTCGCAAAATCATTGCATTTATTTTTAGCATCACCCTTGACGCCTAATGAAATATTAGCGCAGCTTTCGCTACCTGTATTTGTTAAACCTAATAATGGTGGAAGTAGCTTGGGTATTAGTAAAGTAAATACAGCGCAAGAACTTGAACCAGCATTAGCAAAAGCGTTTAAAGAGGATACGCAAGTATTGGTAGAAGAATTTATTAGTGGTAGAGAATTCACCATTGGTGTTTTTAAATCCAAGGGTGAGTTAACGGTTTTGCCAATAACGGAAATTACAACTGAAAATGAATTTTTCGATTTCGAAGCAAAATATGAAGGGAAAAGTAAGGAAATCACACCTGCGAATATTACTGAAAAAATGTTTAACGATTTAACAGCTGCTGCTAAAAAAGTATATGCAACTTTAAATTGTAGGGGAGTAGTTAGAGTTGATTTTATATATGACGAAGCGGCTCAAAAAGCTTATATGTTAGAAGTTAATACGGTGCCCGGTCAAAGTGAAGCGAGTGTAATTCCACAACAAGTAAAAGCAATGGGGTGGAATCTTTCGGATTTTTATGCAACTATTGTAGAGGACGCTATTTCAGCAAATAAGTAATTTCAACATTATGCAAGCTATTGATCAATTGTTAAAAAAACCACTTTGGGTAAATATCTTAATTGGTATTGGTGCATTTTTAGTTGTCATTGTAATTATATTCTTTTCATTAGGGTGGTTGACTGGAAATGGGGCAACTGAAAAAGTGCCAAACGTAATTGGATTAGAAGCAAGTGTTGCCCAAAAAAATTTAAGAAACTTAGGTTTTAATGTTGTTTTGCAAGACTCAATTTATGTGGACACATTAACCAGAAACAGTGTGTTGAGACAAACACCAGAAGTTGATGAAGTTGTTAAAAAAGGTCGAACTGTTTACTTAACCATAAATAGAGTACTTGCTCCGCAAATTGAAATGCCTAATTTGATTGGATTTTCATTGCAAAGTGCAGAGACATTTTTAAAAGTTTTAGGACTTAGATTAGGCACCATCACGATGGTTGCGGATCGTAATAAAAATGTAATTATTGACCAATTTGTTCGTGGAATAAGTATTGCGCCAGGAACAAAAATTTCATCAGGTTCAATCATTAACTTAACAGTAGGTGATGGAGGATTAACAGCTACGCTCGAAGTCCCTGATTTAATTGGTCTTACTGTAGGCATGGCCAAAGAAAAAATACTCGGAATGGGTTTAATAGTAGGTAACTATACTGCTTATTCAAATATTACAGATACTGCAAGTTCATTTGTTGTTGGTCAAGATCCTAATCCTTATTCAATGCAGTTGGATAGCTTAGGCATGCCAATGAAAAATAAAATGAATCCAGGAGGGACTATCAATTTAGTAATTGATAAAGTAGCTCCTGTAAGGTCATCAACCGATTCAATTAGATAATATTTTAATTTCTTAATTATATTAATATGAAAACAATAACTGTAGCTGAATTAAAAGCTAAAATTGACGCAGGCGAAAAATTAAATTTACTTGATGTTCGTGAACCACATGAAAATGCTGCATTTAATATAGGCGGACAATTATTGCCTTTGGGTTTAGTGCAAGCTTTACAAATTGATGAAATTGAGCATCTTAAGGATGAGACTGTTTATGTATACTGCCGTAGTGGTAACAGAAGTGGTCAAGCATGTTTAATGTTAGAACCTTATGGATTCAAAGATGTTATCAATGTGGCAGGGGGGATGTTAGCTTGGCAAGAACAATTCCCTGGCTAATTTTATATTTTTTTATGAAAATACCTGGTTTCCTTTTTTGCATTATTATTTTATTATTCAGTGCTTGTAACAACAATAAATCAACTGATAATAAAAGTTACAATTATCATGATACCACTGGCCGAAATGATATTTTGTCGGGTGGCGTAAAGCTAATTCCTATTCAAACCTCAAAAGGCACTTTTAATGTTTGGACTAAACGAGTTGGTAATAATCCAAAAATTAAAGTGTTGTTGCTGCATGGTGGTCCAGGTGGCACACATGAATATTTCGAATGCTTTGATTCTTTCTTTCCGCAGGAAGGCTTTGAATATTATTATTATGATCAATTAGGTTCTGCTTATTCTGATAATCCTAAAGATTCGTCTTTATGGAATATTGATCGTTTTGTAGAGGAGGTTGAAACAGTTAGAAAAGCATTGAATTTGGATTCATCTAATTTTATTCTTTTAGGACACTCATGGGGCGGAATTCTTGCTACAGAATATGCTTTAAAATATCAACAAAATTTAAAGGGTTTAGTGATTTCTAATATGGTGCCATCGGTTCCTGAATATAATGCCTATGCAAATAATGTTTTAGGTCCCCAATTGCCAAAAGAAGTATTATCAAGTATAAGGGCATTTGAAGCTAAAGGAGATTATACAAATCCTCAATACCTGAAATTAATTGAAGAAAATTATTATCCTGAACACGTATTAAGAATGCCTCCAGCAACTTGGCCTGATCCAGTTAAAAGAGCTTTCGCAAAAATGAATTATCCATTGTATTTACAAATGCAAGGGCCATCTGAATTTGGTATTGTTGGTAATGCAAGTTTGAGAAATTGGAATCGTAAGCCAGATTTAAATAAAATCAAAGTTCCTGTTTTGAGTATTGGAGGGGAATTTGATACGATGGATCCTAAAGCCATGGAGGAACTTTCCAAGATGGTTCAACATGGAACATTTTTATATTGTTCAAAAGGATCACATATGTCAATGTATGATGACCAACAAACTTACTTTACGGGCTTAATTAAATTTATTTAATAAACTTAGGTAAGTTATTTCAATTCTATTTTTATACTAGCAAAGTAGTTTCTTCCTGCCATTGGAAAATAATTATTTGATGTCGTTGTGGCCCCGCCATAAATATAGCTATAGGTATATCCATTAGGTTCATATTTTATATCCATTATATTAATAGCATAAAATTGGAATAGTGCCTGCCATTTTTTCTTATCCAATAATTTATATGATACATTTATATCGTTTAAAAAATAGGGTTTTAAAGTTCTAGACTCGTTTTGCGTATTATCCAAATATTGTTTTGATACATATTTACTTGTCCAAGTAATGTTTGTTTTTTCATTGAATTTATAAACTAAATTATGTGTTCCTGTCAAATTTGGAGATAGTGTAATATCGGTATTGTGGTGTTGGATGGAAGCTTGATTGCCATTATCATAATCATCAAAATATTCTGTAAAATGTTCAATTTTATTTTTACTTAATGTCACTGTGCCATTGCTTTCCAATTTATTACTTATCAGCCAACCTTCTTCTATTTCAATACCCGCTCTATAACTTTTTGGAACATTTGTTCTTGTATAAGCACCAACGTCATTTATTTTTCCTGTCAATACTAATTGGTCTTTGTAATGCATATAATAAATATTCATCCCCCAATTAAATTTTTTATACTTTGATTTAAATCCGGATTCCCAATCATACAATACTTCTTGTTTTGGTTGTTGGTTAATCCCTGCTTCAAAGTCATCTCTATTTGGCTCCTTGTGTGCAACAGCTATACTCGTATAATAGGTGGTATTTTTTATTTTGGAGGACAATCCAAATTTCGGATTAATGAAGTCAAAATTTCTATCAACTAATAAGCTAGGGTTTGAATCAAATCCAAACATGGTATGCTGAACACGTCGATATTGTAAATCAACAAAACTTGTGAATTGATTGAGTAGTTGGTGTTCCCATTTGAGGTAAGCGTTTATATCTTTTTTTGTAGCATTGTTGTTATAGTATACTTTATTGATACTTGAATAGCCATTCAATGTTGGAATGCCATATGGTAGATTACCAAAGTGTTGCCCATCATAAATATTCCATCCGCCACCTGCTGTAATAATGTCCTTGTTTTTTTCATAAGTAATGGATGCAATTTGACCATAAAAATTATTATCTAGCCATCTTCTTCTTATTAAATCAACTTGCGTACCAATATTTAATTCAATACCATAATTATTTAAATCTACGGCTGCTTTATATTCTTCATAATAACCACGTCCTTTTGTTAAAAATACAGCGGTATTCCATTTTAAATTTGAACTAATCGTTTGGTTGTAAAATAATTGATAATGTGTTTGTGTATAATTATCAGTTTGATTTTCATACGGACTGTCTGATTTTTCAGTTCCTGCAGGGTTATATGTACGGTTGGTTAACAATAATTCTTCAGGAACGCCATACCAAGCCTGATATGTTTTTTCTTTTCCTGAAAAAACATTTAATCTTAATGATGATTTATCTCCCCAATAGGTGCTGCTAATAAAAAATGAGTTTAAATTTGAAGTCGCACGATCCATGTATCCATCACTTTTTATATTACTTACTCTTCCATCAATCGTAAATCGGTTATTGATCAATCCAGATCCAAATTGTAAATTATTTTTCAAAGTATTGAATGACCCAAAGCTATTTTGCAAACTTAAATAATGAGTTGGGTGATAATCATTAGTAGCTATATTAATGGTTGCACCAAACGCACTTGCTCCGTTAGTTGATGTACCAACTCCACGTTGAATTTGAATACTACTTGCACTCGAAGCTATATCAGGAATATTCACAAGGAATGTTCCCATACTTTCCGCATCATTGTAAGGTATACCATTAATGGTGACGTTTATTCTTGTCGCATCGGTGCCTCTAATACGCATTGCGGTATATCCAACGCCATTGCCTGCGTCGGCATTAACAACAATAGATGGGGTATTTTGGAGAATAAATGGTAGGTCCTGTCCTAAATTTACTTGCGCAATTTGTTTGGCACTCAAGTTGCTTTTTGCAAATGGGCTATTTTCACTGACTCTAACCGATTTTATCTCCAAAGGTGGGAGGTTACGAATACTATCAATAAACTTTTGATTACTATCTTTCTTTGAAATAGTCATTTTGCTATTTTGGCCAAAAACAGGCGCAAGCAATAAAAATGATACAAATGTTCCCAATAACTTAGTCATAACGAATGTTAAATGTTAAAAATGGGAACAGGAATAATAAGCTATGAGAAGTGCACAGAAAAGTGCGGTACCTTCCCTTCGCAGGAATTACCCTGTTCAGGTTCAACGGGTTTTTTCTCAGCTTTTTAAAGCACCCCGAGGACAACACAAAATTATACTACATAATTTATATAGCCAACTGTAACTTTACGCTTTGGTTTACGTTATAAGAAATATAAAAT
>JBDKFR010000142.1:0-13707 GCA_039798645.1 Bacteroidota bacterium | reverse complement strand
TTGGCTAGAATAATTTGTATTGACTATGGTGGAAAACGTTGCGGATTAGCTGTGACCGATCCGTTGCAAATTATTGCAACTGCATTAACGACTGTTGCTACTAAAGAATTATACACTTATTTAGCGGCTTATTTTGCGAAGGAACCTGTGGAATTAATTTTAATAGGGGAGCCATTGAATTTAGATGATACGCCAACACATGCGACGCCTTTAGTTAAAAAAGCAATTATAGAACTTGGGAAAAAATTTCCAACCATACCTATTCAAACGGTAGACGAACGCTTTAGTTCAAAAAATGCAGTAAGGGCGATGGTTGAAATGGGAATGAAGAAAAAGGACAGACAGGACAAGAAAAATGTGGATCAAATAGCCGCCACGATTCTATTACAGGAATATTTAACAAATCGCGCTTAATTTTCTACCTTTGCGCTTATTATAAACAAGCAGTATGATTTTACCTATTGTTGCGTATGGAGCATCCGTTTTAAGAAAAGTATGTGATCCCATTGATTCAAGTTACCCTAATATTAAGGTACTTATTGATGATATGTGGGAAACTATGTATGAGAGTAATGGGGTGGGATTAGCTGCACCACAAATCAATAAACACATTAGATTATTTGTTGTAGATAGTGCACAAATATTTGCAAATGCCGAGCCTGAGGATGATACATATCCGGATGCGCCAGGTGTTAAAAAAGCATTTATCAATGCACAGATAGTTGAGTTAAGTGGAAAGGAATGGGTTTATAATGAAGGATGTTTAAGTATTCCAAAAATCAGAGAGGATGTTTCAAGACACGAAAATGTTACGCTTACTTATTTAGATGAAAACTTTGTTGCACATACTGAAACATTTACGGGTATGACAGCAAGGGTTATTTTACACGAATACGATCATATCGAAGGCAAACTGTTTATTGATTATGTAAAACCCTTGAAGCGAAAAATGTTACAAGGAAAATTAAATGATATAAATAAAGGTAAAGTGAGGGTAGATTATAAAATGATTCAACTTAAATAATGAAGTATAAAATTTTAATAGCAGCTTTTTCAATGCTGTTTATTTTTACAAGCCCATTAATAGTTAGTGCACAGGATACTACTTTCAAAGACGATGGCGTGAGTTTTACTTTAACAGATGCGATTGTAAGAAATCACTTTGACTACAAAGCCATTTTACAAAGAATAAAAGAGGATACTAGTTTTTATAAAGCCTTTAAAACCCTTAGAACAATTGGTTATTCGTCCTACAATCATATTGAAATGAAGGATAAGCAAGGCAAAATGGTAGCATCCCTTGATAGTAAAACCAGACAAAATCATATTGGTAATTGCAGGACTATGGACGTGTTAGAGGAAAGAGTAACAGGTGATTTAAGAAAAGGAGATGGAAGCTATAATTACACGACACCTTCCTTGTATGCAAGTTTGTTTTTCACAAAGGGACAAGTTTGTGGAGAGACAAATATTGTAGCAGGTAAAAAAAGAGTAATATCAGGAACAGGAATCGAAAAAGCAAAAGAACAATTAAAGATGTTGTTTTTTAATCCTGGTCGAAAAATTGCAGGTATCCCATTTATTGGCAACAAATTGGATTTATATGATGAATCAGCACATGAATTGTATGATTATAAGTTAGACTATGTTGAATACCAAGGACAACTAGTTTATGTTTTTGAAGTGAAGCCAAAAGAAGACCTTGGATTTTTCTCTAAAAATGATGTTGTAGTTGATCAAATGACAACTTGGTTTAATCCTAAAACATTGGAAGTATTAGGTCGTAACTATTCATTGAGTTACAAAGCGGGTGTATATGACTTTAATGTAGCTATGGAAGTTGAAATGACATATTTTAATGGACAATTGGTTCCTAGAACCTTACGCTACAAAGGGAATTGGGATGTGTTATTAAAGAAAAGAGAAATAGGTTTATTTACAGCGACTTTATTTGATTTCAACAAAGGAAATTAAACTACTAAAAACGAACTTTCAATCAATTTAACAACTTCAATTAAACTTCCTGTTTCTTTGTAAGTGGAAAGTTGTCTATCGGCACCTGTACCTGTTTTGAAAATATCTTGCACTTTTTCAATGTGATGTCTACTTCCTAATTCGTCAACAACACCATCAACAAATTCCAATAGTTCGTTGATCAATTCTTTCACGTGTACTTCTTTTTCTTTACCAAAGTCAATCAATAAGCCATCAATGCCATAACGGCTTGCGCGCCATTTATTTTCATTGATTAAAGCGCGTTGATAATTAATGAAGTTTATATTTTGACGACGTAGTGAATATATTTTAGCGCAAATGGCTTGGAACAAAGCAGCAATGGTGATGGTTTCCTGAATAGTCATTGGAATATCACAAATTCTAAACTCAATGGTATTATAAACAGGGTGTACTCTTAAGTCCCACCATATTTTTTTAGCATCATCAATGCAATTGGTTTTAATCAATAGCTGAATGAAATTGTCATAAGCTTCAATACTCTCAAAGTAATCAGGGATACCTGTACGAGGGAACTTGTCAAATACTTTTGAACGGTATGACTTGTAACCTGTATTACGTGATTCCCAAAAAGGAGAGTTGGTACTTAAAGCATAAATATGAGGTAAAAAATATCTAGCGGTGTTGGCAATATGAATGGCCATTTTACGGTCCTCCATACCTACATGCACATGTAGTCCAAAAATCAAATTACTTCGTGCAGCTTGTTGCAATTCATTTAATAAATCCTGGTATCTTTCGTTATCTGAAATTAATTGCTTTTCCCATAAGCTAAAAGGGTGGGTGCCAGAAGCACCAATACTAAAACCTAAACCATTTGCAATTTCTGAAACACCTGTTCTCAAGGATAAAATTTCCTGAAAGGCTTCATCGGCATTATTACAAATGGAAGTACCTACTTCAACAACCGCTTGGTGCATTTCAGCTTTTATCTTGTCGTTGAAACGCTTTTGACCTTCGGTAACAATAGCACGCTGATGGCTTTTTAATTCCTTAGAGGAGGGATCTAAAATCATGTATTCCTCTTCCACGCCAATTGTAAATTGTTGTAAGCTAGCCATTGCTATAAAAATAAACAATTATTGTGATATGATTAAAAAAAAGTACCCCGCAAAATGGCGGGGTACAAAACTTACTACACTATAAAGTTTACATCATCATTAACGATGATAAGATCCTTCTGGTTCATTTTCTTTTTCTTTCTCATAAGCCTTGATGATGGCTTTAACCAACTTATGTCTTACAACGTCTTCTTCGTCTAATTCAATATGAGAAATACCTTCAATATTTTTCAAAATGCGCACTGCTTTTTCCAAACCACTTTTTTGGTTTCTAGGTAAATCCACCTGCGTAGGGTCACCCGTGATAATTGCTTTTGCATTGGAACCAATACGCGTTAAAAACATTTTGATTTGTAAATCATTTGCGTTTTGAGATTCATCCAAAATAATAAAGGCATTGTCCAAAGTACGCCCACGCATATAAGCAAGTGGTGCAATTTCAATGGTTCTGGTTGACATGTAATAACCTAATTTATCGGCAGGAATCATATCATCCAAGGCGTCGTATAAAGGACGTAAATAGGGATCAATTTTTTCTTTTAAGTCACCCGGTAAAAAACCTAGATTTTCTCCTGCTTCCACAGCTGGACGTGTTAATATAATTTTCTTAACTATTTTATTTTTCAAAGCCCTTACTGCTAAGGCAACTGCTGTATAAGTTTTACCGGTACCTGCTGGTCCAATGGCAAAAACTATATCGTTTTTATCAACAGCTGTAACCATTTTCTTTTGATTGGCAGTTCTGGCTCTAACTGTTTTTCCATTAGGTCCGAAAACCAATACTTCATTTGGATTTTTGTCCACAAAATTATCAATCACTTCTGCATCATCACCTCCTAAAATTTGTTCAAAATAATTTTCGGATAAATGACCGTTGCGTTCCATGTACTGAATAATCAGTGTAATTTTTTCTTTAGCTAAATCAATTTGTTCTGGTGCACCGCTTATTTTTATTTGGGTGCCTCGGGATAAAATTTTTAAGAGTGGAAACTTCTTTTTTAAAATGTCAAACTTGGAGTTGTTGACACCGAAAAACTCAATAGGGTTTACGGTATCTAAATTGATGATAGTTTCAGTCAATGGATTAGATTTAAAGGGTTAGTGGTGTTAATAAATCAACCTCACACAATTTAATAAAGCATATTTAAAATTACAAGGGCTAAATACGCACAATTGTGGATTACTAAAATGATAACATTTAGTTCATATGCGTATATTATATAGTAACATTTAAGCGCGTAAAATGTTTACTATAAGTAGAAAGAAAAATTGTAATCGACAATTTTAGATGGGTAATTTCTTAGGCGTTCTTCAAGGTGACTATCATAGCCTTAGGGTCAGCTGCTTTAAATACAGTAGTGCCCGCTACTAAAACGTCAGCACCGGCTTTCACCAAAGCACTCGCATTGTTTTCGGTAACACCACCATCAATTTCAATCAAAGTGGATGCACCAGCTGCAACAATAATTTGTTTTAAGGCTTTTACTTTTTCATAAGTATGCTCGATAAATTTTTGACCACCAAATCCAGGGTTTACGCTCATGATACAAACTACATCAATATCTTTGATAACATCTTTCAATAAATCAACTGAGGTATGCGGGTTTAATGCAACCCCTGCTTTCATGCCATGTGCTTTAATTTGTTGCAAAGTGCTGTGTAAATGAGGACAAGCTTCATAATGCACAGTTAAAACATCCGCACCTGCTTTTTTAAAATCCCCTATATATTTTTCAGGATGTACAATCATTAAATGCACATCCATTGTTTTAGACGTTGTCTTTTTTATTTGCTCAATAACAGGAAGGCCATAACTAATATTAGGAACAAAACTACCATCCATCACATCAAGGTGAAACCAAGCCGCCTCACTCTCGTTTAACATTTCACAAGCTTTGCCAAGGTTTAAAAAATCGGCTGCTAATAAGGAGGGTGCAATGATGGCCATAGGAATTATTTGTTGCAAAATTAAGTACTTTTGTGCTCAATTATATAAGTATATGAATAAGATAATTTTGTTGGCTTTGACTTTATTTAGTGTGGTTAATTCCTACAGTCAAAAGGACTCCGTTTTATTTGCAGGAGAACGCCACTTTAAAAATGTAATCCAATTAACCAATGGTGGTGATAATGCAGAGGCTTATTGGAGCTTCGATAGCAAACGAATAACTTTTCAACGTTCAAATCCTAAGGAGGGTATAAACTGTGATCAAATATTTATGGGTTTAGTCCCAACCAATAATTCGAATCCTTTTACTTACAAGTCAATTAGTGGTGGAAAGGGGCGTACTACCTGTTCCTATTTTACGAAGGATGGTAAATACATTATATATGCATCCACTAAAGGAGGAGGCGATGAATGTCCACCAACAGTGGATCGCGCTAAATACGGAAACAAATACATTTGGCCATTATACAATACCTATGATATTTTCATGGCAGATACGAATGGTGTGGTAGTTAAGCAATTGACCAATGCAAAAGGTTATGATGCCGAAGGGACATTGTCTTATGATGGTAAAAAGATGATTTACTGCAGTGATAAGGACGGTGACTTAGATTTATATGTGATGGACTTGGCTACAGGAAAAGAAAAAAAGGTGACCAATACTTTAGGCTATGACGGAGGTGCATGGTTTAGTCCTGATGGAACTAAAATAGTTTGGAGAGCTAGTCGACCAGTTACAGACGCGGAAGTAGCCGATTATAAGTCCTTATTAAAAGAAGGTATGGTTGCCCCAACTAAAATGGAAGTGTTTATTGCCAATGCCGACGGAAGCAATGCCAAGCAAATCACCAATTTAGGACAGGCCAATTGGGCTCCTAATTTCACACCCGACGGGAAGCACATTATTTTTTGTAGCAATCATGAATACAAATATGGTTTCCCATTCAATATGTATTTAATGGATTTGGATGGGAATAATATCGAAAAAATTAGCCGTGATAAGGGCTTTGATGCTTTCCCAATGTTCAGTTTTGATGGAAAGCGCATTATGTTTTCATCCAATAGAAACAACGGAGGCACAAGGGATACGAATTTGTTTGTGGCTGATTGGGTAGATTAGGTTAATTTAGCATTCTAAATAAATACACATATATGTATACAGGATTACTTCATTTACATAACACATTGCGTTGGGTAGTACTTATTGCCATTTTGGTAGCCATTGTGCAATTATTGATGAAAAAGGACGCTTTAAAGGCAAGTAAGGTATTATTGATCAGTGCGCATAGCACACTTGTATTAGGCTTATATCAGTACTTTTTTGGTCAAGCAGGCTTCTCATTGATTAAAAATATGGGCATGGCGGCTGTGATGAAAGACAATTTGGCTCGTTTTTGGGCAGTAGAACATATATTTTCTATGCTTTTAGCCATTATTTTAATCACCATTGGGCATGTTAAGTATAAAAAAGGGGGCAGTTCAAAGACGACGCTTATTTTATACATATTAGCTTTATTACTAATTTTTGCAGCTATTCCTTGGCCTTTTAGAGCTGAAATTGCTCGTCCATTGTTCCCAGGAGCATAGCATATTATAACTAATTGATTTTCAATAATTTCAAAGGGGGAAGCGAGGCTTTCCCCTTTATTTTAGGGAATTTTCAAAATTTCGTGGTTTATTTTTCTTAATTCCATTCATTTCCATATCTTTGCAACCCCAAAATAAGTATGTCAAAACAACCGCTGATTAAACAAGATGGAGTAATTATAGAAGCACTGAGCAATGCTATGTTCAGAGTAAAGCTTGAAAATGGTCATGAAATCTTAGCAACAATATCTGGAAAAATGCGCATGCACTACATCAGAATTTTGCCAGGTGATAAAGTAGGTGTGGAGATGAGTCCATATGACTTAACAAGGGGCAGAATTATTTTTAGACATAAGTAAGAACAGAATTAATATTTTAAAAACAAAAAGATGAAAGTTAGAGCATCTATCAAAAAACGTAGTGCCGATTGTAAAATCGTAAAGCGTAAAGGCGTATTATTTGTAATCAACAAAAAGAACCCTCGCTTTAAGCAAAGACAAGGATAGTAAGGCTTTTAGCGGAGACGCTAAAGTTTTAGAAAAACAAAAATTAAAATAAAAAACAAGTTTTAGCATATGGCTCGTATTGCCGGTATCGACTTACCAAAAAACAAAAGAGGAGAAATAGGACTACAGTACATTTTCGGTATTGGACATTCTACAGCTCAGTACATCTTAGACAAAGCAAACATCAGTTACGACAAAAAAGTAAACGAATGGAATGACGATGAGCAAACAGCGATTCGTAATATCATCAATGCTGAATTCAAAGTAGAAGGTGCTTTACGTAGTGAAGTTTCTATGAGCATTAAGCGTTTATTAGATATTGCTTGTTACCGTGGTTTACGTCACAGAAAAGGTTTACCTGTTCGTGGCCAACGTACTAAAACTAACTCACGTACTCGTAAGGGTAAGCGTAAGACAGTTGCTGGTAAGAAGAAAGTAGCTAAGAAATAAAAATCCGCATCAAATTGGATCCTAGTAATTAATTACTGGGGGAGATTGACTCGGTTTCCGCTTCGGCGGAATTTCAATTTAAATAACCCGCTGATTTTACAAGTTAATTCAAGTAAAAAAAGCACACCTCAAACACAATGGCTAAACCACAAAAAGCACAGAACAGTGCAAAAGCAGCTGCAAAAAAGAGAGTCGTTAAAATCGACGCAGCAGGCGAAGTTCGCATCAGTGCAACTTTCAACAATTTAATTATCGCATTTACCAACAAAGCAGGTCAAGTAATTAGCTGGAGCAGTGCTGGTAAAATGGGTTTCAGAGGTTCTAAAAAGAACACTCCATATGCAGCTCAAATGGCAGCAGCTGATGCAGCGAAAGTAGCATTAGACGCTGGTGTTAAAAGAGTTGATGTATTTGTAAAAGGACCAGGTTCAGGTCGTGAAGGAGCTATCCGTTCTATTTCACAATCAGGAATCGAAGTAACTTCAATCCGTGACGTGACTCCAATGCCACATAACGGTTGTCGTCCTCCAAAACAAAGAAGAGTATAACATTTATATTATTATAAACAGGGTATAGCATTCATTTTAGATTTTTACCGATGCTTTACCGTCACCAAAAAATCACAAACATAAAATTATGGCACGTTACACAGGTCCTAAAACCAAAATTTCCCGCATTTTCGGCGAACCTATCTTAGGGAACGCAAAATGGTTGGGTAAAAACAGCAACCCTCCAGGTCAACACGGAGCACAACGTAAGCGTAAGCAATTAGGCGAATACGCATTACAGTTAAGAGAAAAGCAAAAGGCTAAATATACTTATGGTGTATTAGAGCGTCAATTCCGTAAGACTTTTGAAGAAGCTTCTCGTCTTAAGGGTGTAAAGGGTGAAAACTTAATTAAATTATTAGAGTCTCGTTTAGACAATACTATTTTCAGAATGGGATTGGCTGCAAGCCGTCCTGAAGCTCGTCAGTTAGTTGCTCACAAGCACATAGCTGTAAACGGCGCTGTAACAAATGTTCCTTCTTACACATGTAAGCCAGGTGACGTTATTACTTACCGTCCTAAGAGTGCACACAATTCTGCTATCGTTAGCAAGCAACGTCCAAGAAACACTAAGTTTAGCTGGGTGGATTGGAATGACACAACTAACTCTGGTACATTCATCGCAATGCCAGAAAGAGAAGCAGTTCCTGAGAATATCAAAGAACAATTAATTGTTGAATTGTATTCTAAATAGTAGCACTTAAACATATTTCTTCCTGTCGGAAGATTCAAACAAAAAAAATGATAACATGGCAATATTAAGTTTTCAAAAACCTGATAAAATTGTTTTACAAAAAGCAAATGACTTTGAAGGACAATTCGAATTCCGTCCATTAGAGCCAGGATTTGGTTTGACTTTAGGCAATGCATTAAGAAGAGTTTTATTAAGTTCTTTAGAAGGTTTTGCAATTGTGGGTATCAAAATTGAAGGTGTAGATCATGAATTTGCAACTATCAAAGGCATTACTGAGGACGTTACTGAATTAATCTTAAACTTAAAGCAAGTTCGTTTTAAGCGCAAGGCTGATCAAGACGTTAGCTCTGAAAAAATTACTTTATCAATTAAAGGTAGCAGCGAATTTAATGCAGGTCATTTAGGAGAAGCTTCTCAACAGTTTCAAGTAATGAACCCTGAATTAGTTATTTGTACTATGGATCCTTCAGCTAAATTAGAAATTGAATTAACTATTAGCAAAGGCCGTGGTTACATCCCAGCTGAAGAAAATAAATTAAAGGATATGCCATTTGGCTATATCGCTATTGACTCAATTCACACACCCATTAAGAACGTTAAGTACTTAATGGAAAACTATCGTGTAGAGCAAAGAACAGACTACGAAAAATTAATTTTAGAAGTAGCTACTGATGGAACAATACATCCTGAAGATGCTGTGAAGCAAGCTTCAAGAATCTTGATTCAACACTTGATGATCATCACTGACGAGAATATCACTTTTGATAACAAAGAAGATAAGAAAGAGGATGTGGTTGATGAGCAAGTATTACAATTAAGAAAAGTATTAAAAACTCCATTAGAAGATTTAGATCTTTCTGTACGTGCGTTCAATTGCTTGAAAGCTGCTAAAATTAACAGCTTGAGCGAATTGGTACAATACGAACAAGAGGACTTAATGAAGTTCAGAAACTTTGGTCAAAAATCTTTATCTGAAATCGAACAAGTATTAATCGAAAGAGGATTAAGCTTCGGAATGGATTTAGGTAAATTAGGATTAGACAAATTAGATTTACAATAGTCCACAAGGATTTAGTAAATCACTATTTATAACCGAGCTTTCGGGCTCACACCTTACAATTCCTGACACGGTGTAAGGACAAAAATTAAACGTCATGCGTCACGGTAACAAAAACAACAACTTAGGTCGTAAAAAGGCACACAGAGAAGCCTTGTTAAGTAACTTAGCTATCCAGTTAATTACACACAAGCGTATCGTAACTACTTTAGCAAAAGCTAAAGCGTTAAGAACTTATGTTGAGCCATTAGTAACAAAAACTAAAAAAACGGCTTCTAAGGAAGAAATCATGCACAACCACAGAGTGGTGTTCAGCTATTTGAATGACAAAGCAGCGGTGAAAGAATTATTCACAGTTGTAGCGCCTAAAATTGCTGCTCGTCCAGGTGGATACACTCGTATTATCAAATTAGGTATTCGTCCAGGTGATAATGCTGAAAAGGCAATGATCGAATTAGTAGATTTCAACGAAATTTATGGTAACTCAGTAAATGCTGCTGCTGCAGCTGAACCAGCTAAGAAAACTCGTCGTAGTAAGGCTGCTGGTACTAAAAAAGCAGAAGCAACTGAAACTGAAGCACCAGCTGCTGAGGCAACTCCTGAAGCTGCTGCTGAGTAATGCACATAATGTTATTACATATAAAGGCAAGACTTTGGTCTTGCCTTTTTTTTGCCTAAATTTGCACCATATCCAACAAAAACAACTTTTCCATTAAATAATACCATAATCCAATGACCTCACAACCCGCAATCCTAGTTTTAGCCGATGGCAATGTATTTCACGGACAAGCATTTGGCAAAATTGGTACTACGACAGGTGAAATTTGTTTTAATACAGGAATGACGGGATATCAGGAAGTGTTTACGGATCCAAGTTACACGGGTCAAATCATAATCATGAACAATGTTCACATTGGTAATTATGGTGTAAAGGATACCGATGTTGAAAGTAAGTCGGTTAAAATACATGGTTTAATAGGCCGTAATTTAGAAGAGAAATATTCTCGCGCATTGGCCGATGGTAATTTGAATGAATATTTAATTGCCAACAATATTGTTTCCATTGAAGGTTTAGACACAAGAGCATTGGTAGCGCATGTAAGAACAAGTGGTGCTATGAACTGCATTATATCATCGGATAACATGGATGTAGAATCCTTGAAAAAACAATTAGCTGCAGTGCCAAGTATGGATGGATTAGAATTGGCAAGTACGGTGAGTACGAAAGAAGTGTATGAAATGGGTGATGCGAATTCTCCTATAAAGGTTGCTGTGCTTGATTTTGGTGTGAAGCATAATATATTACAATGTTTAGTAGATAGAGGTGTGCATGTAAGAGTGCATCCTGCAAAAACGGATTATGCAACTTTAAAAGCATTTAATCCTACGGGTTATTTTTTATCAAATGGTCCTGGTGATCCAGCGCCAATGGATTATGCAGTAGCGACTATCAAACAAATATTAGCAGAGAAAAAACCTTTGTTTGGTATTTGTTTAGGACATCAATTATTAGCACGTGCAAATGATATTCCAACATTTAAAATGCACCATGGTCATAGAGGGTTGAATCATCCAGTGAAAAATGTAATTACAGGTCGTTCTGAAATCACTACTCAAAATCACGGATTTGGAGTGGATCCTGATGCAGTAAGAAAGCATGATAATGTAATTGTATCGCACGTGAATTTGAATGATGATTCAATTGAAGGAATTAAATTAAAAGACCGTCCTGCATTCAGTGTTCAATACCATCCTGAAGCAACACCGGGTCCGCACGATAGCAGATATTTATTTGATGATTTCGTATCCTTAATGAAAACGAACTAAATAAAACTAATTTTAGTATAATACGAAAAGGTTCATTTAGTTAACCCTAAATTTATCAGAACTTAAATACCAACTATGCCAAATATTACCATCATTAACGGGCCTAATTTAAACTTATTAGGAAAGCGTGAGCCAGGTGTTTATGGCAATGAAAGTTTTGATGATTTCTTATCGCAATTAAAGCAGCAATTCCCACAAGTAAACTTTACTTATTTTCAATCTAATGTAGAGGGAGAGTTAGTGGATGCTATTCAAAAATATGGTTTTGATCAGGACGGAATGATTATTAATCCTGCTGCCTATACACATACTTCAGTAGCTATTGGCGATGCTATTGCAGCAATTAAAGTTCCTGTAATTGAAGTACATATTAGTAATGTACATGCAAGAGAAGACTTTCGTAAAATTTCCCATGTTTCCGCCAAAGCTGTAGGAAGCATTGTAGGCTTAGGTTTGAGAGGTTATGCTTTAGCAACAGAGTGGTTCATCGCAAACCTTAAATAACTTAATTACAATTACTATTTTATTACAGGTCTATCTTTTGTCCATTAATATCCTGTAACGATTAATTATTGTTAAATAGTTAATTCACTATTACCAGATAAACTTATCAAAATCTTTTCGGTAGGAGATACTTGCTCCTTGGCGGTTTCTTCTTCCTAAGGCGCTTCCATTAATATCCAAACTATTTCTATTAAATATAATGGCCCTTAATTTTTTATCCTTTGTCAAAAGGAACTCAATATTTAAATCGGGTAACCATTGTAAGTCGCTATTTTGAATGGTGCTAGTACTTCTCACATTGAAATCTAAGTCACCACCAACGTTCACAATAATTTTATCATTTAAAAAGCTTCGACCCAGTTTAAGGTTAACCCTTGTTCTATCAATTTTATTCGCATTAATCGCAATACCACCACCAGTAGGGTCCAATAAATTCCCACTATTATAAACCGAGGATCCAATATCAAATTTTAAACTATTATCACCAGTTGCTTTATTAATCAGATTGCTAATTGACTTATTAATTTCCTTAGTTAATAATTGTGATATGGTATTAATGCCAATTGTAGTTACTGTATATGCATTGCTGTTATTACTATTGCTAAAGCTAACTGGGGCAAATGAGTTAAACACGATTAAGAAAGAAACTTGTTTTAATATTTCATTATCGTCACGTTCTAATCTATTTATAAATTGTGAAAACTCATTGTCGGAACTAATTGGATTACCTTGAGGGAAGGCTAATGAAAATTTAATGGAAGGCTGGGTTAACTTATTTCTTAAAGCCGCAATTACATACACACTGCCTCGATAGCTTTTAACAGCATTACTAAAGTTAGCAGAGCCCACTAAATCATTTAAACTTACTCTATCAGCTGTATACCTAGCATCAATGTGAATGTCAGCATTTAAAGGGTCGCCCGTCCATTCAATAAAGTTTCCTACACCGGGTATCAATTCAAATGGTTTTTTAATGAATGACTGAAAATTAAAATCGTATTTACCTGATTCAATATTATACTTGCCTCTAATACTGAGGGGTTCAATATTGCCAGCCCTAATTTTAATTCTACCATCACCCACACCCTTAATTACATCCCCCGTTAATTCATCTAATACAACATCAATTTGTGTTTTATTATTAGCGGTCACCTCGAGGTCAACGACTAAATTATAGGTTGGAATATCAGCGCTTTTTACTGCTGTTTTGCCATACTTTTTAAATATGATATATTCTGAATTTCCACTTTCTTTACTAGTGGTATTGGGTAAATAAATATGAGAGCTATCATTCACGTCGGCAGTGATGGACATTTTTATATTTTCCTCAGGACCTTTAATGGTCATGGCGGCCTTACCAACCGCTTTGCCATAAAAGTAAGGGTTGTCTATTGCTCCAGTATTAATGAGTTCAATTTTAGGACTACTCATTTCTAAATCATAATCCAAGTGTTTAAATCCTTGATTCAATATTTTTCCTTTGAAGGAAGCCTTCCTATTTTTATTGTCAAA
>JBDKFR010000141.1:0-6583 GCA_039798645.1 Bacteroidota bacterium | reverse complement strand
ATCTTAGAATATTCTATTTAACATAATGTTAATTATAAGCAATAATATAGTAGATAAACAGGTATTGTTAGATATGGTTATGAGTGTAGCTTATTGAAAATGAGCTAAGTATTGCATATTTAATGATTTATTCATAAATTGTATATCTAAACAAAATGCACATGAGCAAAGATGTAAGTAGAAGAAAATTTGTACAAGATGCTGGGTTAACTTCAATGGCTTTAGGATTAAGTCCACAATTTATTAAAGCGCAATCCAGTGCAAAAAAAGATATAGTTCGTGTAGGAATTATTGGTACTGGATATCGTGGACAAAGCCATATTGAAATGCTCATTCAACGAACGGATACAGTTATCGTGGCTTTTGCTGATCCTGATAAACAAATGCTTGCTGATGCCCAGAAGCTACTTAAAGATGCAGGCCGACCTGCGGCTATAGAATATAGTAACGGGAAAGAGAATTTCAAACAACTCTTACAACGTACTGATATAGATGCAGTTATAATTGCTACACCTTGGGAATGGCATATTCCACAAGCCTTAGAAGCTATTAAACATGGTATCATACCAGGCGTTGAAGTTTGTGGTGCCATTAAGCTGACTGATTGCTGGGATATTGTCAATGCTAGTGAAAAAGCTGGGGTTCCGGTAATGTGTTTAGAGAATGTATGTTATAGACGTGATGTATTAGCTGTATATAATATGGTAAGGAAAGGCATGTTTGGGGAGTTATTACATTTACAAGGTGGATATGAACATGATTTGCGAGGTGTTAAGTTTAATGATGGCAAAACAGCCTATAATTCAGGTGTTGAATTTGGAGAAAAAGGTTTAAGTGAGGCAAAATGGAGAACAAACCACTCTTTATATAGGAATGGAGAACTGTATCCAACCCATGGATTAGGACCTGTTGCCATGATGATAGATGCTAATAGAGGTAATTTATTGACAAGGTTATCTTCGGTTGCTACAAAAGCAAGAGGTTTACATAAATATATAGTTAACCACCCACAAGGTGGTGAAAATCACCCTAATGCGAAATTAAAATTTAAATTAGGTGACATCGTAACTACCCAAATCCAAACCTATAATGGAGAGACTATAATATTAACGCACGACACCAATTCACCTCGTCCATATAATTTAGGCTTCCGTGTTCAAGGAACGCAGGGTTTATGGCAGGACTATAGTTCGGGGGCTTTCAATGCTGGACATATATATATAGAAGGCATCTCTAAAAAATCCCACGTTTGGGAAAATCCAGAACCATATTTAAAGGAGCATGATCATCCACTTTGGAAGCGTTTTGAAAAAGATGCCGAAGGAGCTGGTCATGGAGGTATGGACTTTTTTGTAGAAAATGCCTTCATAGAATGTATCAAAAGAAATGTTCCCTTCCCTATGGATGTATACGATTTAGCAACCTGGTATGCGATCACTCCCCTTTCTGAAAAATCAATTGCTGAACAGGGACAGGTTCAAGTTATTCCTGATTTCACTCGTGGAAAGTGGAAAAATAGAAAACCTGATTTCGCTTTAAATGACCAATTCTAAATTATGTTAAAGAAAATAATAATATATCAATTTTTATTCATATCCTGTATATCCATTTTGATTGCGCAGACGAACAAGGAAAACTTGTTACTTAAAAATGAAGTGAAAGCAATTCTTGATAAATCATATGAATTGGATAAAGCCACTACCCTTTCTTTATGGAATTGGGCAGAGGTAGGTTTTAAAGAAAACAAAAGTGCAAAACTTCATGTTCAGCATTTACAGGAGGCTGGTTTTAAAATTGAAGTTGGCGTTGGTGGAATGCCCACTGCATTTGTTGCTACCTATGGAACTGGAAAACCAGTTATTGGCATTTTAGCCGAATATGATGCTTTACCAGGATTATCCCAAGCAGGTATTCCTGAGAAGTCAATTATTGATGGAAAATCAGCTGGTCATGGATGTGGTCATGATTTATTTGGAACTGGTTCAGTGGCAACAGGAATAGCCATTAAACAATTAATTGCGGACGGGAAATTAAAAGGTACCATCAAAATATATGGTAGTCCAGCTGAGGAAGGTGGTGGCGGAAAAGTATACTTGGTTAGAGCAGGATTATTTAATGATGTAGATGCAGTCATTCATTGGCACCCTGATAATATGAATGAAGTTACTATGAAAAGCGCTTTAGCATATAAGTCGGCTAAGTTTAGATTTTATGGAATTTCGGCACATTCTGCTGCGCAACCTGATCAAGGTCGTTCGGCTTTAGATGGTGTTGAAGCAATGAATAATATGGTTAATATGATGCGTGAACATATTCCTCAGGAAACAAGAATTCATTATGTTATTACCAATGGAGGTAAAGCCCCTAATGTTGTTCCTGATTATGCTGAAGTTTTTTATTATGTACGTCATCCAAAACGTGATAAAGTAGTTGAAATTTTTGACAGAGTGGTAAAAGCGGCGGAAGGTGCTGCTTTAGGAACTGGTACTACTATGAAATTAGAAGTTATTGACGGTACACATGATTTATTATTGAATAGAACATTGGCAGATGCCATGCAATTAAATTTAGAAAAGGTAGGTGGTGTAATTTATACGGAACAAGAAAAAGCTTTTGCAAGAAAATTACAATCAAGTTTCATAGGAAATATTCCTTCAATTGATGATGCCGCAAAAGTATTTCCTATCGTATTGGAAACTTCTTCTTCGGGAGCTGGATCAACTGATGTGGGTGACGTAAGTTATATGGTGCCAACAGTAGGCTTAAGTACTGCTACATGGGTGCCTGGAACACCTGCACATAGTTGGCAAGCGGTTGCTTGTGGGGCAACTGAAATTGGTGCAAAAGGAATGTTGAATGCAGCTAAAACCATGGCTATGACCGCAATTGATTTATACCTTCAACCTGAATTAATTCAAAAAGCAAAAAATGAATTTCTAAAACAAAAAGGAGATTATCAATACAAAGCTTTGTTAGGCGATCGATTGCCTGCACTAAACTATAGAGACTAAAACAAAACTTTATAGATTAATTTTTTCTTAAAAAATTGATGCATTGTATTTTTTCAAAAGTTCAATTTGATTGATGGCTCTAAAATAGTTTTGACTATCATATTTTGTGCCATAATATATGTCGTTATTTAAATAATCAGTTAAAAAACGAAGTGCTTGCATGTAAATCATAAATTGACCTCCAAAAACAAAATGATCCAATTCGAAATTACTAAGTGTGTTTTGCATTTGTGATAGGTATCCGTCTTTCAATTGTCCCCATCTCTCCATTTCAATTTGTATTAAATTCAAATCTTTTTCTTCTTCTGAAACCTTACACAAATAGGTTCTGCACATATCCCCTACATCACTGATAAAATAACCCGGCATCACCGTATCAAGATCAATGACGCAAACTGCCTTTTCTAGTCCATCTTCTTTTTTAAAAAGTACGTTGCTTATTTTGGTATCATGATGTGTTACGCGAAGTTTAACATCTGGATGTTGAATAAATTTTTCATACTTATCAACTATAAATTGATTGGCTTGTAAGTAGGAAATGGCCTCTTTTGATAGTACTATTCTTTTTGAATTTCCATTGATAATGGCTTCAGAAAATTGATGGTATCTTAAACTTAAATTGTGAAAATCAGGCAATGAAGTTTTAAGTTTACCCATGTCCAAGTCACTTAAAATTTGAGTGAATTTCCCAAATTGTGTTGCTGCCTCTTTTGCTTGGTCAGGTGTATTTAATACCGATAAAGCATAAGCATTTATTTTATGAAAAGCCCTGAAAAATTGACCTTCAAAATGAACTAAAGTAGATCCATCTTTGGCAGGAACAAGATGTGTAAATAAGTAATCAGGTTCCTTTATTTTTAAATAATGTCCAATCAAATTAATATTATCATCAATTAAGGAAGGCGCTTTAAAAATAGAATGATTAACGGTTTGTAAAATGTATTCACCCGATATTGTATTGACTGTATAAGTGCTATTAATGAGCCCTTGATGTAATTGATCAAATGATATTACCTCCCATCCATAAAGTTTGAAAATTCCTTCCATATTAAAAATAAAAGTACATAAACTAATTGTACTTATTTACAATGAATGTTCGTAATTTCAGAATTCAATTAAGTATAAGGATTATGCATATCAATCGCCGAAATTTCATCAATTTGAGTAGTCTAGGAGTTGCAGGTTTTACTTTGCAAGGATTTGTAAATAAAGAAAATATTAAAGTTCAAAAACCGATTGTAATTGCTACCTGGGATGCAGGATTAAGTGCCAACAAGGGAGCTTGGGAAGTATTAAGTAAAGGAGGATCAGCTTTAGATGCTGTTGAAAAAGGTGTCATGGTTACGGAGGATGAAATAAGTTGTTGTGTGGGATTAGGAGCTAATCCTGATCGTGATGGACATGTTACCTTGGATGCTTCCATCATGGATCATGAATTTAATTGTGGTAGTGTAGCCTTTTTAGAAAAAATTAAACATCCTATATCAGTAGCCAGAAAAGTAATGGAAAAAACCCCACATGTAATGTTAGTGGGTGAAGGTGCTCAGCAATTTGCTATAGCTGAAGGATTTCAATTGGAGTCAGGAAAATTATCACCAACGGCTGACAAAGCCTATACGGAATGGTTGAAAAAATCAACCTATAAACCAATTATTAATATTGAAAGACAAGCTCCGACAAGTCAGTTAGATGATAAATTTAAAGCGCCAAATCGTTTAAGTAATGGTGATTGGAATCATGATACCATTGGAATGGTTGCCTTAGATACTAATGGAAATTTAAGTGGAAGTTGTACAACAAGTGGAGCCGGTTTTAAATTAAGAGGCCGTGTAGGCGACTCCCCTATCATTGGTGCAGGTTTATATGTTGACAATGAAGTGGGTGCTGTTGTTGCAACAGGACAAGGCGAGGATGTTATAAGAGTAGCTGGCGCAAGTGCGGTGGTTGAACATATGCGCCAAGGAAAATCACCACAAGAAGCATGTCGTTTAGTAGTTGAAAAAATCAGACGTATCAAAAAAGAAAAAGCCGCAGATATTCAAGTTTGTTTCATTGCGTTGAATAAAAATGGAGAACATGGTAGTTATGCATTGCACACAGGTTTTAACTATGCAGTGCAGTCATCTGCAGGAAGTCAATTAATTGAGGCCCCTTTTAGTATGTAATAATATTTGATAAATCTAAATAGAAATATATTTAATGAGCCGTCAAAAAGTAATATTAGAAGTAGCCGTTTTTTCAATTGAAGCCGCATTATCAGCTATAAAGGCTGGTGCCGATAGAATTGAGTTTTGCGAAAATCCAAGCGAAGGTGGAACGACTCCTTCTTATGGAAGTTTAAAAAAATTAATTGGTTTAACCGATAAACCAGTATTCCCAATCATTAGACCAAGAGGAGGTGATTTTTTATATACGCAAACAGAGATTGAAGTTATCAAAGCTGATTTATTAATGGTAAAGGAATTAGGTTATCCAGGAGCCGTTATTGGCTTACTAAATGAGGATGGTTCCATTGATGTTAAAAGAACTACTGAATTGGTTCAATTAGTAGCACCTATGCAAATTACATTTCATAGAGCTTTTGATAGATGTAATGATCCATTTAAAGGTTTAGAGGATATTATCATTACAGGTTGTAAAAGAATTTTGACAAGTGGACAGGTTCCAAATGTTGTTGATGCACTTCCTTTGATAAAACAGTTGGTTGAAAAAGCAGCTGGTCGAATTATCATATTACCAGGTAGTGGTGTCAGATCAAATAATTGCAAGCAAATTATAGATGTTACTGGTGCCTCTGAAATTCATAGTTCAGCCAGGAAAGCAATAAGTTCATTAATGAATTATAAGGCACCAACTATGAATGAAAATATGATATCCATGGGGGTTGATGAAATGGAGATTGAAGCAATATTGAAATTAGTACAATAACCTTACGCGAATTGTTTCTTTTACATCCTTTAACAAATCAATAGCTTGTTTAGAAAGTTTTGAATCAACATCTAAAACAACATAACCTATTTCATCATTTGTTTTTAAATATTGTCCCACAATATTTATTTTATTTTTTGACATTACAGTATTAATAGCACTCAATACACCAGGTACATTATTGTGTATATGCAAAATTCGATGAGCACCGTCTACCGGTGGTAAGCTAATGGCAGGAATTGAATGAGAACCATTCGACACACCACGTTCTAAGTATTGGTATAATTTAATACTCACATCTTCGCCAATATTTTCTTGTGCTTCTTCAGTTGATCCACCAATATGTGGTGTTAAAATTACATTGGATAAACCTTGTAATGGGGTTTCAAATTTATCTCCATTTTTTTCTGGCTCCCAAGGATAAACGTCAATGGCCGCACCATTAATTTGTTTATTTTTGAGAGCTGCCGCTAATGCATCTAAATCAACTACTTCTCCCCTAGCATAGTTTATTAAAATGGCCCCTTGTTTAATTTGTTTGATAACTTCTTTGCTAATTAAATTTTTTGTTTGACTTGTTTCAGGAACATGCAAAGAAATAATATCAGAGGTACTTACCAATTCTTTAATTGACTTTACAGATA
>JBDKFR010000140.1:0-6672 GCA_039798645.1 Bacteroidota bacterium | reverse complement strand
ACATGAAATCTTCAGTTATTAATACCATATTACAAAATTGGACTGGCCAGGACGACATTCAAAATACGGATGTTCAAGTGTTGGAGCAAGTTGTAAAAGAACACCCTTATAATGCCTCTTTACAATTTATTTTAGCTAAGAAATATGCCTTAATTGGATCTGATAAATTCAAAAATCAGCTTCAAAAAACAGGTAGTTATTTCCCTTCCGCTTTACAATTGCATCAAAGTTTAGTCATTGATGAGCAAATTGAAAATAACCAGCAAGTTGACGAGAAACTCAATTCTGTTGTGTCGGCACAATTAGCTCAGTTTAAGGAATCAGTTACCACAGGTCAACTTGAATTCGAAAAAGACAAAAGTCAACTCGTAAAAGACTATTTTGGAGCTCAAGGCATCGAAATTGACTTAGAAAAGATCCCTCAGGATAAATTAACCCAACAACTAAGGAGTTTTACATCCTGGTTGAAGGTTTTAAAGCAACAGGAAGGAAATAATCAAAATAAGGCCATAATTGGGGAAGAACAGGAGAAAATGATTGAGCTTTTAGCTGAAAAAGCCAATAAATCGACCGACGTTATTACCGTTGCTATGGCTGAAATATGGGAAAATCAGGGTAATTATCGTAAAGCAATAGAGATTTATTCTAAATTAAGTTTTATTATTCCTGAAAAATCCGTTTATTTTGCGTCTCGAATTGAACAATTAAAACAAAAGAACAAATGATAACTTTATTCATAATCTTGATGATTGCTGCTTGTGTTGGCCTTGGCTTTATGGTTTTGATCCAAAACCCTAAAGGGGGTGGATTAAACGCTAATGTAGGTGGACTATCCAATAATTTCATGGGCGTTAAACAAACAACTGACGTTTTAGAAAAAGGTACTTGGATTTTCGTTGCTGTAATTGCAGTTTTAGCAATGACTTCAACCTTATTTTTAAAATCAGCTGGTACAGGCGATTCTGATAAGGGTTTAATCAATAAAGTAAATACTTCAGCGACTACACCTACTCAAACAGCTCCAGTACAAACAGCACCTGCTCAAGCTGCTCCAAATACAACAACTGTTCCAGCTCAAAGCGCACCAGCGAGCACTTTGCCTGCAACTAAATAAAAGCTTTTTTACGGGTATTTTCATAGTGGAAAATGCCTTAATAAATAATTAATCCCCCACCCCTTAAAAGGTGGGGATTTTTATTGAATTTTGAAATATGAAAAAAATTATTGGATTACTTTTAGTCTTGCTGTTTTGCTATGAGGCATATAATATTTTTATCAAAACAACACATTTCAATTCAGATCACGCAAGCTTTGAATACAAACAAAATGGCATTGACGCCTTAGCAGATACTTTATTAGCAAAAGACATCATATTAGATAAGCCTAGTTTTTTGTTGTTGAGTAAGGTTTTAAAACTTGAAAATAAAATTAAGCCCGGCAAATTTTATGTAAAAAAGAAAACAAGTTTGCTGTCTCTTATTCGAATGATGCGTAATAACCAACAAGCCACCGTTAATTTTGTATTAAACAAAGTAAGGACTAGAGGTGAATTAGCAAAACTTATCGAAAACACCATGTCTATTGATAGTTTAACGGCCATCAACTTTTTTAATAATAACGATTCATTAGCTCCTTTTGAAACCGATACGACACAATTATTAACCTTATTTATACCAAATACATATTCCATTTATTGGTCATCCTCATTACCCAAGTTGATGCAAAAAATGGTCGATGCACAACAAAAATTTTGGAAGGCTAATGACCGACTAGAAAAAGCAAAGGCAATTGGAATGACCCCAAATGAAGTATATACTTTAGCATCCATCGTCGAAGAAGAATGCAATTATGATAGTGATAAAACATTAATAGCTAGCGTCTACCAAAATCGAATTAAAAAAGAAATGCCTTTGCAAGCATGTCCTACAATCAAATTTGCAATGCAAGATTTCACTTTGACACGCATTTATGAGAAATATTTAAGCAACCCTTCATTGTATAATACCTACCGTCATAAAGGACTTCCTCCGGGGCCAATTTGTACGCCGAGTCCAAAAACAATTGACCTTGTCTTAAATGCTCCAAAAACAAACTATCTTTATTTTGTAGCTAAATCAGACTTTAGTGGATACCATCATTTTAGTGCTACATTCGAAGAACATAGTAAATTTGCAAAAGAATACCAGCTTAAATTAGATGAATATCAAAAAAGAAAAAACAAATAATTCGAATACTCTTTTATTGATTTTAAAGGGGCTGTATTCATTTACACTTAGGTTGATTGGACCCATTTTACGAATGTTAAAACGAACAGCCAAGCGTATTCAATTACCCGGATTTCAACAAATTAATTTATACCAAGTCATTAAGTTTTTATTCAAACAACTAAATACACTTGGTTTATATGATCGTGCTTCGGCCATCTCTTTCAATTTATTAATGGCTTTGCCTGCAGGCTTTTTATTTTTATTTTCTTTGATACCCTATTTCCCAAAATCATTTAAATTAAAAAAACAAATCCTATCCTTATTTAAGGACATAGCACCTAATTCAAGTACCTACCATTTTATTTTAGACATTATTAATGATTTACTAAGTCAACACGTAGGTATATTCTCATTTGGATTTATATTATTATTGTTTTACGCTTCCAATGCGATGACAGGCATTATTCGAAGTTTTGATAAATCCATTATGCAAAACCGACCATTTTTTCTACATCAACGAATGAGGGCAATTAGGCTCACCATAATTTTAATGTTACTTGTTTTTGCAAGTTTAATTGTATTAATTGGACAGGATCAATTAACAAGATTATTGAGAGTCGGATTTGATATTAATAAAAGCACCATTTTACCTTATTGGAATTTCATTAGATGGTTAATCATTATTTTACTACTGTTTTTTGGGAATGCATTCATATACAAATTTGCACCACATATAAAAGAAAAATGGCCTTTAGCTTCACCAGGCGCATTGCTTTCCACTTTGTTGATGTTATTGACGACTTTTGGATTTAACTATTGGGTCAATAACTTTAGCAGTTATAATAAAATATATGGTTCTATTGGCACAGTCTTAATTGTTATGACCATCATATATATTAATGCACTTATCCTTTTAATTGGATTTGAACTAAATGTAAGTATTGAACTAATCAAAAAAGAACAGGACAAAATTGATTACTTTAATTAATTATGATCATTAGTAACTACAAAAGTTAACTACGTTTGTCTACCACTTCTGTCAATAAGTATAGTTAATTACCGCATAAAAAAGACCGCTAAGTAATTAGCGGTCTTTTAATAACTATTCTGAAATGCTATTCAGCAACTATTTATTAGCCATGTCAGGTATTTCATTTACCTTATAAACACCTGCATCTAATTTAGCTTTGGTTTCGCTAAATGCAACTAAGGTTAAATCAATTTCCTCTTGCGTATGAAGCGCCGTTGGTATTAAACGATAAATAATATGCCCTTTGGGAATCACAGGATATACTACAATGGAACAAAATATTTTATAGTTCTCTCTGATATCCATACACATTGCAGTAGCTTCTTCAACACCTCCTTTCATATAAACAGGCGTTACTACCGAATCCGTTTTACCAATATCAAAACCTCTTTCCTTCAACCCATTTTGTAAGGCTAAAGCATTTTTCCATAAATTTTCTTTCAACTCAGGTTTAGATCTTAATAATTCCAACCTTTTCAAATTACCAATTACATAAGGCATTGGTAAACTCTTTGCGAAAATTTGAGAACGAATATTATATCGGATATAATCAATTATAGTTCTTGGACCAGCCATAAAAGCACCAATGGATGCCATACTTTTAGCAAAAGTCGAAAAGTATAAATCAATCTCATCCTGACAACCCTGCTCCTCTCCTGCTCCTGCTCCAGTTTTACCCAATGTTCCAAAACCATGTGCATCATCTACTAACAAACGAAATGGAACTTTCTTTTTTAACGCTGCTATTTCTTTTAATTTTCCTTGATCTCCCGCCATTCCAAACACTCCTTCAGTGATGACTAAAATACCACCACCTTGTTTTTCTGACAAAGCATGCGCTCTTGCTAATTGCTTTTCACAATCTTCAACATCATTGTGTTTAAATACAAAACGGTGACCAGGAATCATTCTTAATGCATCAATGATACAAGCATGGCATTCCGCATCATAAACAACAACATCATGACGGCCACAAATTGCATCGATGGCACTCATGATACCTTGGTAGCCATAATTCATCAAAATGGAATCCTCTTTATGTACAAATTCAGCTAATTCTTTTTCTAATTGTTCGTGATAATCACTATTACCACTCATCATTCTAGCACCCATTGGCAAGGCTAAACCATAATTGGCACTTGCTTCGGCATCAGCTTTTCTAACTTCGGGGTGATTGGCTAAGCCTAAATAGTTATTCAAACTCCAAACAATCATTTCTTTCCCTCTAAATTTCATTTTAGATCCTATTTCTCCATCTAATTTTGGAAAAGCAAAATAACCGTGCGCTCTTTCACGATGTTGTCCTATAGGTCCGTAGTTTTTAATGAGTCTGTCGAAAATGTCTGCCATATTGTATTAATTATTAATGCAAATTTAATCAATTTTTGGCTTTCAAAGCGCTAATAAATAGCTTAAATTGCAGACTCATAAATTCATGTAATTATGCGTTTTAATATCATACTAGGTTTTTGTTTATTTAGTTTAACTACCCTTGCACAAAAACCAGTTAACAATTCTAAAAATAGCCCAAAACCTAAGTTAGTGGTAGGCATTGTGGTTGATCAAATGCGATGGGACTATGTCAATAAATTCAAGCCGTTTTTTAAATCCCAAAATGGTTTTTTACACTTCATAAATGAAGGGGCAACTTGTGACAACACAATGATTCCATATATACCAACTGTTACTGCATGTGGTCATTCTTGTGTATATACTGGATCGGTGCCTGCCTTACATGGCATTGCTGGAAATGATTGGTACGATAATACATTACAAAAGAAAGTTTATTGTGTAGAGGACGCCACAGTTCAAGCAGTTGGAACTTCCAATAATGCTGCAGGACAAATGAGTCCGGCAAATGTATGGACTAGTACCATTGGTGATGAAATGAAATATGCGACTAATTTTAAAAGCAAAGTATTTGGCGTTTCCTTAAAAGACCGAGGTGCTATTATACCTGCTGGACATGCTGCTGATGCCGCTTATTGGTATGATTCAAAAACTGGGAATTTTATAAGTTCAACCTATTATGCACCCAAGTTACCTGAATGGTTAACTAAGTATAACAATGAACACCATATTGATAGTTTTTATAGCAAAGGATGGAATTTAAGTTTACCTACTTCAATATATGAAGCAAACTGCGATGCAGATGAAAATGCATACGAATCTACTCCATATGGTAAAGATGCGAAACATTTTCCTTATGACTTCTCCTCCTTTATTGGCAAGGATTATAGCAAAATTTCAACAACTCCTTATGGCAATAATTTAGTCATTGATGTTGCTAAACAAACTTTGATTAATGAACAACTTGGGTCTGATAACATCACCGATCTATTAGCGGTAAGCTTTTCCTCACCTGATTATATTGGCCATAGTTTTGGACCCAATTCATGGGAAACGCTAGATGGCTATATTAAATTAGACGAAATACTAGCTGACTTTTTTAGTTTTTTAGACAAACAAGTGGGCAAGGATAATTACACTGTTTTTTTAACCGCCGACCATGCTGTTGCAAATATTCCAGCTTATTCCAAATTACATAAAATACCTAGCGAGGTATATGATGATGCTGCTGTAAAAAAAGACATTCTTGCTTGTCTAAATACAAACAATTTGAGTCCTAAATTAATTTCATTTGTAACTGAATACAATATTTATTTTAATCACCCTTTAATGGATAGTTTGCAAATTGGAAGTGAAAAATTGACTGCACTAATAAGCAACTATTTAGAGAAAAAACCACAAGTACTTCAAGTTGTGGAAAGTCGAAAAGCCGCGTATGCTCCATTGCCACAAGTAGCAAGAGAAAAAATATTAAATGGTTATAATGCTCAAAGAGGTGGTGATTTATTATTACTTACAAAAGCAGGAGTTGTAGATGGTTACCCCACAGGCACAAGTCACGGAGTATTATATAACTATGATGCACATATTCCTTTTCTAATGGTGGGTAATGGAATAAAGCACGGAGTAATAAATAAGCCTACTTATATGACTGATATTGCACCAACCATTACTACCCTTTTAGGTATTCAAATGCCGAGCGGCTCCATTGGAACGCCTGTAATTGAGGTTTTAAAATGATAAAACTCACTAATTATTATCCTTTTTTCCCTTAATTTTATATTCTAAAAATACAATTATGAAAAAAATATCAATCTTATTCTTAGGTCTTGCTTTAAGTTTATCTGCAATGGCTAATTGCGATGGAAAAT
Organism: Bacteroidota bacterium; assembly: GCA_039798645.1. Taxonomy (GTDB): domain Bacteria; phylum Bacteroidota; class Bacteroidia; order Chitinophagales; family Chitinophagaceae; genus Sediminibacterium. The sequence continues at coordinate 214 of JBDKFR010000140.1, read as the reverse complement.
GTAAAGACAAATCAAAATGTGCTGAATGTAAAAAAGAAGCTGCTGCACACAAATGTAACAAAGCATGTCATAAAGACGGAGCTGGTCATGTTGCTAGCCATGGTGAAAAAGGACATAAATGTACAGCTGAATGTAAAAAATAAATTGTTGTCAGTTTATTAAATCTTTAAACTACTCCATAAAAAAGGCCACTCAATTGAGTGGCCTTTTTGTT
>JBDKFR010000139.1:0-16017 GCA_039798645.1 Bacteroidota bacterium | reverse complement strand
ATTCTCCATTAATTCCCATTGTTTTTAGAAATGAATTAATCGCTCGTGGTTATGAGTTAGTCGAAGTGCCTGATGAAGAATTTGATAGTATGGGTTGTAATGTTTTAGCATTAGCTCCTCGTGTTTGTCTAATGGTAAAAGGAAATCCAATTACTAAATCAAGATTAGAAAAAGCAGGTTGTAAAGTAATCGAATACCAGGGTGCAGAAATAAGTGTGAAAGGCGGTGGCGGTCCAACATGTTTGACTAGACCTGTTATGAGAGGATAGTTAATAGCTTTAGGAATTAAGCTATTAATTTAACTTTAGCGTTTAAATATGCATAGCATTATCATTTATTAAAGTAGTTACATTTTTAATGTAGCTCCTTTACTTTATTTTCTGTTTCAATAAGCAACTGATCAAGTGCAGTCCTATTAAGATATGCTCCTCTATGAATAAATCCATTAATACTTTGTGTATTGTGAATATCAACCAATGGATTTTTATTCAATATTAATAGTTCGGCTTTTTTATTCTTTGCCACTGCCCCATAATCATTTGATTGATTAAAAAATGCAGGCCCATTAACAATTGAACATTTTAATGCTTCGCTTGGGGTTAACCCATATTTAACCATGATTGCTAATTCTTCATGTATGCCTAATCCGGGATAGTTATATGAATTCAAGTACCCTGCATCAGTTCCTGCAAGTATTGTAACACCAGCTTGGTATAATAATGGCAATAATTTTGCTCCTGCCTCAAAATTTTTGTGTCTAAATTCAATAGCTTCTGCATTATCATTAGCTGCTCTTTGTACTCTCCAATTATAAGTTCTTTTTAAAGCAGGCCCTAAATATTTTAAAAAGTCATCATTGTCATGCTTTGTTTTATCTAAATAGGTGGTTATATAGGAACCATTAATGGTAGGAACTACAGCAGTTCCATTGGTAGCTAATTGTTTAAATTTTTTAATTGCAATGATACTGTCAAAACTTTGCAATAACTTTTCATTTGCTTCTTTTCCCGTTATTGTATTTTCAGCTCGTTGATTAGTGATTAATTCCTCATCTTTAGAAGCTAATCTTGTGAGGTAACCAATATGTTCTATAGCTGATAATCCATTTTTTGATAGTGTCTCAATCGTAATTGTTGCTGGAGCATGACCTGTTACTTTCCAGCCTCTTTTTCGAGCGGCTATAATGCTTTTTAAAAATAAATCGGGCGACAGTGTATTGTCGGTTATTTTAACAAAATCAACATTTAATTTTTGTAAGGAGTCAAGTGCATTTTCCATTTCCAATTCATTGCCAATTTCTAAATCACCAGGCCAAATGGAGTTTATGCCTTCTAGTTTAGGTCCTGATGTAAATATGGTTGGGCCTAATATTTTATTTTCTTGAATTTTTTGTTTCCAATCAATAACATCTAAGCTAATATCACCTGCACAATCCCTGACATGACTAACACCCATGGCTATATAAAGGGGTAGAAGCATTTTATTTTCGGCACGTAAAGTATCACCACCAAAATGAACATGCATATCCCATAACGATGGCATGATAAATTTATGCTCACCATTAATAATTTGAGCATTCTTGTATTTTGTATTAAGGGGCTTATTGCTAATTTCAATGATGCTTTCACCATTTATAGCAATGAATTGATGAGGTATAGTCTTATTATTCTTAACATCTATTATGCTGATATCATTGATTACAATTTGCGCATTGCCTTTTTGTGCATTAGATGCATTAACTGTGATTAATAACAATAAACAACAATATAATTTTTTCATTCTTTCTATTTTTATTTTGCGTTCCAATCCCACAAAACAATATCCCAGCCAGTGCCTACCTGTTCAATTACACCAATTGTTTCAAAGCCTACTTTTTGATGCATGCGAATAGATCGCTTGTTGGCTTGAGAAATGTCAGTCACTAAATAAGTATAGTTTTTAGCATGAATGGATTTATAAAATTCATACATTTTTGGTACCCAACCTTGTCCTCGATGTGATTTCCCAACACATACTTGACCTACTAAAATATAAGGAACCTCTTTTAAATATTTGTCATGATATAGGGTAGCATCCAAAGTGTTAAACAAATGATCTACTTCGGGGTGTTCACCATAAACCGACTTATTTGTAACGATGGTGTATCCAACTACTTCCTCGCCTTCTTTCACAATAATTGAGGGGTAAACAGCATGCATTTTTTGAAGTAATTCCAAACTATATTCTGAAGTTACAAATCCCTCTTTCATGGCTTCTTCTTCACCAATAAGTCGACGTAGATTATTTGTTTGTAATTGTTTCAATCCGATTAATTCTTGTTCTGTCTCCACCAATTTTATTGTTGCCATAAATTGCTGTTTAAAATTTTGAAATTCGTTTCAAATAATTATAAAATTTAAATTTAACGCCTTCTTTCAATTGAGCACTATATATGCCTTCACTACCTGATGTAAAATACGATAGTACACTTGCGACACCAATAAATATCCCTGCGTTTAGGCCAAAAAGTTCAACACCTAATACAATACCTGTAACCGCTGTATGTGTGGCACCTGCAAATACGGCTACAAACCCCATGCCTGCTAGTAATGCCATTGGTAAAGGAATAAACCATATTAATACATTGCCTAAGGTAGCGCCAATAAAAAACAAGGGGGTTACTTCGCCTCCTTTAAAGCCAGCACTTAAGGTGAAAGTGGTAAGTAGTATTTTAATAAAAAAATCATAATTACCAGCAGGGTGCAAAAAAGCATCTGAAATTGTTGGAATACCTAGTCCCATATATTTTGATGGGTCTGTAAATTTTGTAAAATTCATTAACAATATTACCATCACTAAAATGATACCACCAACGAACGGGCGTAATGGCTCAAATTTAATTTTTCCAAACAAGGTTGTCCACCATTTATGTAAATGTGTAAATATGAAAGCGGTCAGTCCAAATAATAAACCAGCCATCATCGCAAATAAAATCGTTTTTAAGTTAATTGCTGGAATTAATTCAATCGCATATGAAGTATGATGTGCGCCCCAAAACAAACACACATAATGAGCGCAATAAGCGGCTAAAATACTGGGTAAAATATCGGTCTTTTTAATATTCTTAAATAACATAATTTCAAGTGCAAATAAAGCACCAGCAATGGGTGTGCCAAACACCGCGCTAAAACCTGCACTTACACCCATTATTAATAACGTGCCTCTTTCGGATTCATTTAATTTAAATCTATTTGTAAATTGATCGGCAATAGCGCCTCCAATTTGAACTGCCGTTCCTTCTCGACCTGCTGATCCTCCAACTAAATGGGTTAAGAGCGTTGTAATAAATACGAGGGGTGCCATGATTAATGGAATGGTCTCTTTTTGTTCACTCCTATGTTGTTCAATAATTAAATTATTCCCCTTTTTTACTTGGACACCATATTTATAGTATAACCATCCAATAAATAGCCCTGCAACGGGTAGACAATATATTAGCCATTGATGACTTTCTCTATAGGATGTAACTATGTCAAGGCAAGATAAAAATAATGCAGTAGCCGTTCCAATTAAAAATCCAATCACAACACTAAGTATTGTGAATTTTACTAAATAATTGAAAAACTTATATTTTGCCCAATTCATTGGCTAGTTTGTTTAAGAAAATTTACTTTTTATTTTTAAAAATCATCACAATAGCAATAATAACCCAAATCGTATTAACCACCATGCTTGGATATGCATGATGGAAATAAGTATTAATCACAAAAAATAAACCTCCGATAATATTTGACCAAACATACCACTTGTTATTAGTTGATAATTTTCCTGAAATATTTAAAGCATAGGAGCCCACAATCAAAACGGAGGCAATCCAACCTATTATTTCAATGAACAATTCAGCTTGATTCATGTTTTTATTTTATTGTAATTTTTTTTAAATATGTTTAACGAAAGTAAGCAATTATAAATATCTTTAACGCTCAATGAAAAAGAACCTTATTGCTATATTCTTGACTGCAATTATTTTTTTGCAAATAATCCCCTTGGCTAGTTTTATCCAAATAGCTAAAGAATTTGACAATGAATTTGCAAATGAAAATGAAATAGCCTTATCCATTTCATTAGAACAACTTGAAGAGGATAATATTGAAACTGCTAAAATATTTACAGATAAACTTGATTTCAAATCAATGTCGTCAATTCAATTTGAAAAACAATGCAGGGTGCATTTTAGTCAAAATCACAAAAAGCCTAACAAAGGGTTTGTTTCTATTTTTATTGCGCCACCAAATTTTAATGTTAAGGCTTAATAAATAATTTAATGCCTTGTTGTTTTTCCTAATCGATATTGCAATTACAAGCAATATAAAAATTAAAAAATTTCAGTTTGAATTACCTCGCAATTGATCAATTAAATATCAATGCATAAAATATAATTATGGAACAATCATATACAAAGTTGTTAGAAAACAATAAATCATGGGTTAAAAAAAATGTCGAAAAAGACCCTGACTATTTCACTAAATTATCCAATGGCCAAAGCCCTGAGTACTTGTGGATAGGCTGTTCAGACAGTAGGGTGCCGGCAAACCAAATTACTGGAACAAGTCCAGGTGAAATTTTTGTACATAGAAATATTGCCAATATGGTGGTACATAGTGATATGAATATGTTAAGTGTATTATCCTATGCAGTTGAAGTATTGAAAGTAAAGCATATTATTGTTTGTGGACATTATGGATGTGGTGGTGTTTTGGCTGCTATGGAAAATCAACAATTTGGTTTAATTGATAACTGGCTTCGTCACATTAAAGACGTTTATAGGTATCATCATAAGGAGCTTGATGCTATTGAAGATAAAACATTAAGGGCCAGAAGATTGGTAGAAGTAAATGTTATGGAACAGGTACATGATTTAGGTAAAACCTCCATAGTTCAAAATGCATGGAAAAAGAAGCAACCATTGCATATTCATGGCTGGGTATATGATATTAACGATGGTATGATTAAAGACTTAGGGGTGACATTCAGAGACACCAAGGATTTACATTCTGTTTATCATCTTGATTAATTGAAATTTGACAGTATATAAAAAGGCGACCCAATAGGTCGCCTTTTTATTGCGTTTTATTCAATGGAAGAGCGACCTAAGTATTAAAATGAGCAACTACATCAGTAAATTGTTGAATTATAACAAGTTGAAATTCAATATTTTATTAACAATCCATTTTTTCACTAAAGTTAATATTCTGTTTACATTGCGGTAACAATTTGGTAACATTAGTGTCTAATATTTGCGGTATAAATAAAAACATACCGTGAAAAGGATTTTCATACTTACCATTTTATTAGCAACAACACTTTTTGCATCAGCTCAAAGAGCTAAAGTTGCTGGTAAAGTTACTAATACAAAAAATGAGTCTTTGATTGGCGTAACTGTAAGCTTAAAAGCGGACAGAAACCAAGTTACAAAAACCGATGTTGAAGGACGTTTTTCATTTACTATTGATGTAAATAAAGAATACACTATTAGCGCTTCATATGTAGGATACAAGGAAAAATCAATTACTGTGAAAGCTACAACTAACGGTGAAGAAGTTAATGCTGACATATTTTTAGAGGAAGCAGGAAAAAAATTAAATGATGTAGTTGTAAGTGCATCAAGAAGCACCAATAAAGGTTCTACAGACAACGCATTAATTGCGTTCCAACGTAATACGAATACTGTAGCATCTGTAATTTCGTCTGAATCAATCAAAAGAAGTCCAGACCGTAACACAGCTGAAATTTTAAAGAGAACACCAGGTGCCTCAATCCAAGAAGGCAAGTTCATTATTGTTAGAGGTTTGGCGGATAGGTATAACCAAGCTATGTTAAATGGTATTTTATTGACAAGTACTGAGCCAGATCGTAAAACTTTTTCGTTTGATTTATTCCCAGCTCAAATCATTGATAACATTATCATCAACAAAGCATTTGTTCCTGAATTACCTGGCGAGTGGGCGGGTGGATTGATTCAAGTAAATACAAAAGACATTCCTACAAAAAACTTTTTCAATGTTCAAATAGGAACGAGTGCGAATAGTTTAATAACTGGTAAGGAATTTTTAAAAGATAAAGGTGGTAAAACTGATTGGTATGGTATTGATGATGGAACAAGGTCATTGCCAAATGGATATACTACAAAATCGAATTTTGATACTTCTAGCATTGCGGCTAAAACAGAACTAGGAAAAAAAATGGCAAGTAATTGGTCGCCTATAACGACAACTGCTAAACCAAATGTAAGCATGCAAATGAATGGCGGTTTTACAGGAACCATTTTCGGAAAAAAAATGGGAGGGATAATAGGAATTAGTTACGCTAACGCAAATCGTTACCAAGATAATATCAATAATCAGAATCAGTTGAGTAATGTTGGTTTTTCACCTTATGTTGAATTGAATGACAAAAAGTATATCAATGATATTAATATGGGAGCAATTGCAGGAATATCTGTGTTTTTAAACCCATTGAATAAAATTTCCTATAAAGCTATTGTGAATGTTAAAACTTCAAATACATATACACAACGTAGTGGTACAGTTTATGATAGACAACAATTAGTAAAGAGTAATGAATTTGTGTTCGGACAAAACACCTTTTTTACGAATCAATTAAATGGTGAACATAGTTTGTCTCAAAAATTAAAGTTAAACTGGTATGGTGCATTTAATATTTTAGATAGTTATACGCCAGACCAAAGAAGAATTTCATACAATAAGTCAATTGATGGCACGGATCCTTATATTTTAAATATTTCAAATTCTTTGTCTCAACAATCTGGTAGCCGAGTTTATCAAACGCTTTCTGACTACATATATACAGGTGGTGGCGATTTAACATTAAAATTAAATCAACAAAACACCATTAAGGGTGGTTACATGCTTCAAGTAAAAGACCGCTTGTATGATGCTCAATTATTTGCAATTTTCTTACCAAAAGACAATCCTGCTTTAAGATTACTAGATGCTTCTAGTGCATTTGTTCCAGACAATTTTGGAAATGGCACTGACAATAAATTCGCATTCAACTCTATTCAAAACAGAAACTTTAGATATTTAGCAAATACCATTTTAAATGCTGGTTACTTACAGTTTGATAATAAATTGTCTGAAGCATTAAGAATTGTTTGGGGATTAAGAGTGGAAGATTTTGATCAATTAGTAGGTTCAGTAAAAAAATGGGATCCTCGTCATACTTATTCAAAAGTTACTGATTATTTACCTGGTGTGAATGCAACTATCAAAGTTGGTGCGAAATCAAACTTACGTATAACTGCTTCTCAAACGGTGATTCGTCCTGAATTGAGAGAATTATCAGCATTAAGTATTTATGATTTTGAATTGAATGCATCAGTATCAGGTAACCCCGATTTAAAGCGTACAAAAATTACGAACACGGACCTTCGTTATGAATTATATCCATCAGCTGGAGAAACTTTCTCAGTAGGTATTTTTTATAAGAATTTTGAGAATCCAATTGAAAGCGTTTACCAAGAAGGATCAGGTGGATCTAGTTTATTTTCTTTCCAAAATGCAGCGAAAGCAACAGCATTTGGAGCAGAATTTGATGTAAGGAAAAAATTAACGACGCGTTTTACATTCCAAGCGAATGCATCTTATATTAATTCGAAAATTGAAGACGCTAACATTGGAATTAGCAGAGCATTACAAGGACAATCACCTTATTTATTGAATGCTGGTTTATTATATGATGTAGTTGAAAAAGGGCTTAACATTACAGCATTGGTAAATCAGGTTGGAAAGCGTATATATTTAGTGGGTGATATTCAAGCTGGTGCTGGTTCACCTGATGTATACGAAAATCCAAGAGCATTGATTGATTTTCAAATGAGCAAAAAATTCGCAAATAACAAAGCAGAAGTGAAATTTACAGTTGCTGACATTTTAAATCAACGTCAAATATTTTATCAAAACAACACTAGCAATACTAGTTATAATAGTGGAACTGACGGACTGCGCTTTTCTAGAAAATTTGGAACAACTTATGGTATTACACTTAATTACTCTTTATAATAAACAAAATCAAAAACTTTTTTTAAATACAAAAACAATGAAACAATTATTTTATTTATCTCTAGCTTTTTTAGCCATTACTGGTTGTAGAAAGATTGAAACGGATGGCGAAAAGGAAATCTTCGTAGTAACGAAGGAAGTAGCTCCTGTAGGTGTTGTATCTAATACAATTACTTTATCAGGTAAAATTACCAAGGACACAACATTGTTAGCGAAAGATGTTAACTATCTTTCTGGCCTTGTATATGTAACTAAAGGTGTTACACTTACAGTTGAAGAGGGTGCTAAAGTAATGGGTAAATCAGGTACTGACGTTGCTGCTTTAGTTATTTGTCGTGGCGCAAAATTAGTTGCAAAAGGAACTGCTGAAAAACCAATTGTATTTACTTCTGCTTCAGCTAATCCTGCATCAGGAGACTGGGGTGGTATTGTATTATTGGGTACGGCTACTGTTAACCAATCATTAACTTGGAAAGGAACTTCATACAAAGGTTTAACTTCAGTGGAAGGTGGTGTAAATGACGCAACTGTTGGATATGGTTTAGCAGGTGCTGGTGATCCAGATTTTCCAACTGCAAATGATGCTGACAACAGTGGTATTTTACAATATGTAAGAATTGAGTATGGTGGGTATGCTTATCAGCCAGATAATGAGTTGAATAGTTTAACTATGGCTGGTGTTGGTAATGGTACTACAATTGATCATATTCAAGTAACTTATGCAAAGGATGATGCATATGAGTGGTTTGGTGGTACTGTAAACTGTAAGTATTTAATTGCTTACAAAACACAGGATGATGACTTTGATACTGACTATGGTTTCTCTGGTAATGTACAATTTGGTATTGTATTAAGAGACTCAGTTATTGCGGATATCTCAAACTCAGAAGCATTTGAATCTGATAATGATGGTAATGGATCTGATTTTTCACCAAAAACAACTGCTGTATTTTCTAATATCACAGCTATTGGACCAAGAATCCACCCAACTTATGGAAAAGGAAATAGTTTGTTTTATGCTGGTGCTCAAATCAGAAGAAACTCAGGTATTTCTATTCAAAATTCAATTATTGCTGGATGGCCTAGAGGTATTACAATTGACGAGTCAAAAGTAACTACGAATGGTTCAACTTATAAGAATTTAGTGGATAGCGTTATTAGATTCAAAAATGTTACTTTAGCTGGTAACGGTGTTGACATAGAATATGTGGGAAAATCAGGTGCTTCAACGAATAAAACAACTGCTGATGTTTTAGCATTATTCTCTACTGCTTTTTACAACAACACTATTTTAAGTTCTGCTGACGCAAACATTTTAAAATTAATCCAACCGTTTAACTATACCAATCCTGATTTTACGCCATATGCGAGTGCTGGCCCTGCTACTTCAGGTAACTTAGCTGCTTCTTATGGTAGCTTAGGATTGAATACTTCGTTGGATTATAAGTCTAATGGTAGTTTTGCGGATGCTAAATTGCAAAATGCTTTCTTTGATAAGACTGCTACTTTCAGAGGTGCAGTTGCTACTTCAGGTACAAATCAAACTTGGTGGAAAGGTTGGACAGTATGGAAATAAGCTAGTATTTAAAAAATTGTTAGATTATAAAAAAGCGTCCCAAAATTTTGGGACGCTTTTTTATTGTATCAAGTTGATATAGTATTTATTAGGAAGTAAAAATATAATTGAAAATTTGGCCCGTGCTTTATTATGATTCTTGGATGGCGCTTCTTAATGTTCCTTTAAAACAATGTCGTATAAATGGTGAATTAAACCGTCGGCTAAGCCAATTTTAGGTACTAAAATTTGATCAATTTCACACCACTTAAAAATGTTATTGTAAATGAGTAAAGCCGGCACAATAACCTCCGCGCGGTCTTTTTTGATATTGTATTTTTTCATCCTTTCATCAACATTCAATAATTGCATATCCTTATAAATATCTCTTACTGCGCCCGCTAATAAGTAGGTATCACCTTTTGATCTAAGTAAGGAGTATATTTTGTTGATATTACCGCCCGATCCAATGCCCGTTATATGACTATATTTTTTTGCAATGCTTTTGCAGGTTTCTTTTAGTTCATCCCAGGATTCGTCCTTTACTTTATTAGTCAATAACCTTACGGTACCAATATTTATGGATTTTTGTAAAACCAATTCTCCATTATGGTATAGGGTTAATTCAGTACTACCACCCCCCACATCCATATATAAATAACTATCGTTTTTATCTAGTAGCTCGGCAATATGATTTTCATAGATTATCTCAGCCTCTAGTTCACCTGAAATCACTTCAATTTCAATACCGGTCTCTGTTTCAATTTCTTTGATTATTTCTTTGCTATTTTGAGCATCACGCATGGCACTTGTGGCACACGCCATATAATGCTCAACTTCATAAACCTTCATTAACTGTTTATAAGCCTTGATGGTATCAATAAGCATCTTTTTTTTACGACTCCCAATAAATCCTTTTTCAAATACATCAAATCCAAGCTGAAGTGGGATGCGTAATATATTTAAACGATTGAATTCAATTTCCTTACCCTCTTTAATGACTTCACAAATTAAAAGTCTTGCAGCGTTACTTCCAATATCAATAGCAGCTAGTATCAATTTTTATTTTTTTCCTTTTAAGTACTGGTAAGTTTCTTCCTGTGATTTATATTTTCTACCCACCAAAGGTACATATTTATTCATTAATTCTGCATCTAGTATTCTAGCCTTTTGATTGTCTTTAAGCTGAATATGTATAATATCAATTAGTTCCTTTTTAATTGTTTTATCATTAATTGGAACTGCTACTTCAATACGGTGGTCTAAGTTTCGCACCATCCAGTCGGCACTTGAAATGTATACTTTTTCATTTCCATTATTATGAAATATCATTACCCTGGCATGTTCTAAATATTGGTCCACAATACTTATGGCATTCAATTTGGCATTTAACTTATCATGGTTAGATTTAAGCGTGGTAATTCCTCTGATGATTAAATGTACTTCAACATTTTCTTTTACTGCCTTATATAAATGTTCAATGAGTATGGTATCTGTTATTGAATTTAGTTTAACAATGATTAGTGCCTTTTTACCTTTTTTTGCATTCGCAATCTCATTATTAATTAATTCAATGATAGAATTGCGCATATTAATAGGGGAGATTAACAAATTGCGCATTTTTACAATTGGCTTATCGCCTAACTGCCAGTTCTCTAAATAATTAAAAATCCTATTAGCTTCATTCATTATAGCGCTAGAAGCAGTTAACAAACAATGATCTGCGTATACTTTAGCTGTTTTTTCATTTAAATTACCCGTACTAATAAAGCCATATTTAACTAACCTTGTCCCTAATTTTTTTTGAATTATACAAAGTTTTGCGTGTACTTTTTTATTCGGCACGCCAACAAGTACATTAATACCATCTTCCTCCATAATGGTTTTCCATTCTAAATTAGCTTCTTCGTCAAAACGTGCCTTAAGTTCCAAAAACACGGTTACTTGTTTGCCATTTCGGGCTGCATTAATTAAGGCATTTATCACTTTGGAATTAGATGCTAAACGATAAGCTGTAATTTTTATGCTCATTACCGTATCATCCATTGCCGCTTCTCTTAGCATATCAATAATGGGGTCGTAACTGTGATAAGGGAAATGCAGCATCACATCTTTTTTTAACACCACATCGGAGATTAAATCCTTTTTCTTTAAAGCTGGGTGAACTAATGCTGCAGGTCGTGTACTTTTTACTGGGATTACATTTGGGAAATCCATAAAATGCCTAAAATTATGAATATGTCCTCCTGGAATAATGCTGCTTTTACGAGATAATTTTAATTTTTGAATTAAAAATTCTAAAATCTCAGCATTCATTTCTTTTTCATACACAAAACGTACCGGCTTTCCTTTTCGTCGGTTTTTAATTCCTTTAGATATTTTATCAATAAAATTCATTCCAATTTCTTGATCTAAATCTATCTCTGCGTCTTTGGTGATTTTAAAAATATGCGCTTCAAATTTGTTAAACTTAAAATGCGAAAAAATAATCGGGAGGTTAAATCTAATTAAGTCCTCCAACAATATAATATTGGATGTACCTGCTTTAGAAGGAAGCTGTATAAAGCGACCAATAGACCTTGATGGAACTTCAATAAGTGAAAATTTTTGATTGTAAGCATTGTTTTTATTGCTCATAACAATGGCCATGTACAAGCTCTTATCCCTTAAATAGGGCAATTCCGGCACATTTTCAATCATGAGTGGTATTATATATGGTCTTACTTCATCATCGAAATATTGTTTTACAAAATGTTTTTGTTCAACTGTCAATTTCTTGTCGTCAACTAATAATACTTTATGCGCTTTTAATTCCTTATTAATATTTTGCCAAATTCGATTAAATTCATTTTGTTGTTTTAAAACAATAGTTTGAATTTGATCTAAAATTACCTGTGGACTTTCAATAAGATCCATGCCAGTTAGCTTTCCTTTTTTATTGACAAATTCCGTCATTCGTTTTAAGGTAGCTACACGCACCCTGAAAAATTCATCTAAATTATTGGAAAAAATTCCTAAGAATCTAACTCTGTCGCTTAATGAAACAGTAGGATCATTCGCTTCTTGCAAAACTCTACCGTTAAAACTTAACCAGCTAATATCCCTTGCAATAAATTTATCTTTCATAAGGCATTCAATTTCAATTCGAATTTATTGAAAACTAAAAACGCATTTGTGTAAGTTACTTAAGTTAATGATTTATTAATAATTAGTAAACAATTAATTAATGTACATGAACGTATTTTACTAAAACTACTACCCATGGACAAAAGACCAATGGATGTTTGCGTTATTAGTGACATACATTTAGGAACCTTTGGTTGCCAAGCAAAGGAAGTGTTAAACTACCTGAAAAGCATACAGCCCAAAACATTGATATTAAATGGAGATATAATTGATATATGGCAGTTTAATAAAAGGTTTTTTCCTGCTAGCCACATGGCTGTCATCAAGCAAATATTTAGCATGGCTAGTAAAGGAACCAAAGTGGTTTATATCACCGGCAATCACGATGAAGCACTTCGTAAATATGCCGACTTTGAAATGGGCAATATCCAATTAACAGATAAGATTGTTTTTGAAATCAATGGAGAGAAAAACTGGGTATTTCACGGGGATGTATTTGATAGAACAACCAAGGGAAGTGCTAAAATATTGGCCAAGCTAGGTGGCTATGGTTATGATTTACTAATAATATTAAACAGCCTATTTAACTGGATTTCAAGATTAATGGGTAAAGAAAAATTAAGTTTTAGTAAGAAGGTTAAAAATGGTGTGAAACAAGCCGTTTCATGGATTGGAAATTTTGAACAAACAGCAGCAGAATTAGCTATTGAAAATGGGTATCAATATGTTATATGCGGTCATATACATCAACCACAACAAAGAGTAGTGACAACAGATAAAGGGTCGGTTACATATTTAAATAGTGGTGACTGGATTGAAAACTCTACATCTTTAGAATATTATGAAAATGCATGGCATTTATATCATTATGATCCTAAACAGTTTGAGCATATGCCAAATGAAAAAATTAAAATTGTTCATTTGAACACTGAGTTGAATGTGCTAACTAGTGAAGTTGCTTTTCAGGTTTCACTATAATAACCTTGCATGAAAATATTTTACGCAATCCAAGGCACGGGCAATGGTCATTTAAGTAGGGCTGTAGAATTGTATCCTTATTTGAGAAAATATGGTGAGGTTGATTTTTTCTTAAGTGGTTCTAATGCACATTTAAATTGTGCAATCCCCATTAAATATAGAAGTAAGGGAGTCAGTTTGTTTTATAAAAATACCGGCGGGCTTGATTATAAAAAAATGGTCAGTTCTTTTTCATTTGAAATTTTTAAAGATGCTAAATGTTTACCAGTAGAACAATACGATTTAGTAATCAATGATTTTGATTTTGTAACCTCTTTGGCCTGCTCATCAAAAAAAGTGAGTAGTGTTCATTTTGGCCACCAGGCAAGTTTTCAAAGTAAGGCAACACCAAGGTCAAATCAAAATAGCCTAATTGGAAATACGATACTTGAAAAATTTGTAAAAAGTGATTCGCATATTGGGTTGCATTTCGAACAATATGATGAACATATTTACAATCCAATTATTAAAAGTGATATCATAAATGCAGTTCCAATTAATGATGGTCATATAACGGTTTATTTACCTCAGTATTCGATTGAATTCTTAGCACCTTATTTATTGGCTCAAACTAAATACCATTTTGAAGTTTTCACTAAACAAGTTGATCGTATCGTTTGTAACCAAAATATTACTTATTATCCAATTAATAACGAGCAATTTACTAGCAGCCTAATTAGGTGTTATGGTATCATCACAGCTGGTGGGTTTGAAACACCGGCCGAAGCCATGTATATGAATAAAAAAGTATTGAGTATTCCTATTTTAAATCACTTTGAACAAGAATGTAATGGGAAGGCCTTAAAAAATATGGGAGTGATGGTTTTGGAGAAAATTGATATTAGTTTTAGTAAGCATTTTAATGATTGGATTGAAAACAGGAAGCCAGTTCAATTAAAACTAAAACATAGCACTGAGGATATTATTGACATTCTTATAAATTCAAATAAAAAAAATAAACATGTACACCATTCTTAATCAAAAAGGAGAAGCAGATGCTTACAATCAAAATAGTATGATCATGGATTTAAATCAAGAGCAAGTACATGGCATTTTAATTGGGGATTGCTTTTATGGAAAAAAAGATCATATGATTGGCAAAATATTTAATAAAACTGCTTATTTAATAAATGGTGAAATTGTTGGCAAGGTTGTTCAAAATACTGAATACAAAAACGTTGCTTTAAAAAAAGCAAATATGCAGACTGCTTGGGAAATTTTATCAAACATTAAAAACCATACAAGTACCTGGATTGAAGAAACTTCAAAATGGTCTAGTAAACCAATCTTGTTCCATTTGTTGTAGAATTATCTCTATTTATAGTTCAACTAATTCGTTGATTATCAACATTTGTGTACTAATGCTTGTTTGCTTATCTTTGTGAAACTGCTGAAACATGAAACGAGCATGCGTATTTATTGGATTCCTATTTTTCTTTTCACATAACACATCTTCTGCTCAAAATTTTACAAAAATTGATAGCCTTATCAATGCTGAAATTCAATTAAAAAATATTGCTGGTGGAGTAGCCTATGTTTATCATAATAATAAAGTGGTTTATGATAAAGCATATGGATATGCCAATTTAGCAAAGCAGTCAAAAATGGAGGTGGACAATATTTTTAGAATCGCCTCACAAACAAAAGCCATTGTTTCTATCGCTTTTTTACAAATTGTAGAAAAGGGTAAAATTGGGTTAGATGATCCTATTGAAAAATATATCCCTTCTTTTTCAAATCAGAAAGTTGCCATCATCGAGGCGGACAGTTTTAAATTAGTTGCAAAAAATAGATCCATCACCATACGTGATTTATTAACACACCAATCTGGTATTTCTTCACCCGATGAATTTCCTAAATACAAATCTTTATATAGTAAGTATAATTTGAATCAACCGCTGAATAATGGGTATGCTTCTTTAAAAGAGGAAGTAGATCAAATCGCAGCAATGCCTTTGGTGCATCAACCTGGGGAAAGATTCAGTTATGGCTTAAGTACCAATGTTATTGGAAGACTCATTGAGCTATTAAGCGGTATGACATTAGATGCTTATCTAACAAAAAATGTGTTTGAACCCCTACAAATGCAGGATAGTTATTTTTACTTGCCAAAGGAAAAACAAAACAGATTGGTTACTGTTTATTCAAAAATAAGTAAGGATAGTTTAATTGAAATTGATCCTAAAGTATATCCTGTGAATTATCCATTGCAAGAAAAAGGATTATATTTTTCAGCTATAGGAGGATTGGTTTCAACTA